>NZ_JBKVCZ010000040.1:0-47116 GCF_046966825.1 Hungatella sp.
GTGAACATAACCGCATACTGTACAAACCCATTTCTTCATAATTCAGGTCTCCTTTTCATTTTTATATATTTGTTTTTATTGAACTTGTTTTGTTGTAATCAATAACAGTAATGATTACTGATATTAATTTAGCACATCTTTTTGCTTCTGTCAATACTTATTGCAAATTTTTTTCTAAACAATTTTTGCAGGTACCGTAGAAAAAGATTGTATGGCTGTCAACATGGCCGGCCGCATATTCCTGAGCCAGTTGATTGATGTTATCCAGGGTTTTTAAAGGCAGGTCGTAGACCTGGCCGCAGTCCCTGCATACGAAATGATAGTGCGGTGAAGTGTCTGCATCAAAATGATCTGCCCCATCTCCACATGTCAGCTTCTGAATTTCCCCCAACTCCACCAGCAGGTTTAAATTGCGGTAGACAGTCCCAAGGCTGATGTTTGGATATTCTTCGCGGATTGATGTGTATAGGGCGTCGGCAGTCGGATGGTCATGCCTGGCCATCAAACAAGATTTGATGGATTCCCGCTGACGGCTATACTTCAATGTCTTCATAGCAGCTCCTTTGCATTAAAATAGTAATAATACTGATAATGGTTACTATTTAATGATACACCACCAAATGGTGATTGTCAATGCTGTGAAGGTCGAAAATACAGGTAAAAACGTAGTTTTTTCTATATTAAATCAGTTTTTATATGTTTTCCCTGGCGATCCGGATAAATTCTTCCGTAGCCTGGGACAGATAGCGGCCTTTATGGTAGCCGAAGGCCAGAATCCCGTGGGTGCGCCCTTTTGGAAGGGAATAGAAATTGAGTCCCTTTTTATTCTTTGGCAGATCGGTCATGAGCCCGGTTCCCGACATGAACATCTTGGGATAAAATGTGATTCCCATCCCTTTGCCCGCCAGAGCCAGTACGGTTTCGATATTTTCCGTTTCAAGAACGATGGAGGGCGTGATCTGTGCATCCTCAAAAATTTCGTCGGCAATGGTCCGGACGCGGTTTCCTTTATTAATAAGAAGATATGGACAATCTTTTAACAAACGCACGTCCGCATTTTCTTTCAGCTGACTCTTAATTTCCTCCTGGCGGCCGGGGAAAAAGCTGTCCAGGATCTGATCGGGAACGATGAGAAGAATCTCTTCTTCACAGATCGTGACGGTTTCCACGTTTTCTGCTTTAAATGGAAGCAGGTCAATAATTAAGTCGATGTCTCCCCGGATCAGGGAAGTACTTAACTCCGACGAATTGCCTTCTACCAGGTGAAGCTCGATGTTCGGAAACTTTTCGCGGTAGACCGGCAGGATGGCGGGAAGGAGAAAACGTCCCCGCGTGTGAGAAACCCCGATGGATATCTGTCCGGTGGTAAAATCCTTAATATCGGCCAGCTGGCGGTAAGTCTCATCCTTTAGTTCCAGCAGCTGTTTGGCGCGCAGCTTCAGCGCTCTTCCGGCATAGGTGAGTGTCAGCGGTGTTGTCCGGTTGAACAGCTGGACGTCAAACTCCTTTTCCAGATTGGAAATATGATTGCTTAATGACTGCTGGGATATATAGAGGCGTTTGGCTGCCCGGGTGATGTTAAGTTCCTCGGCCGCTGCCAGAAAATATTCCAGATTCAGAAAGTTGATCATAAGCACTCCTTCAGCCTGGGGATATACGGAAGCAGACGGTCCAGAGAACCGTTTACAATCAGCTCTTCCGGGAAGCCGGTCTCGCAGATGAGCTCCCAGGCAAGTTTATGATTTCCCACATCAGCTTCAATGTGAGCGTCGCTGTCAATGATGACAGATGCTTTATAATGTTTACATAAATCCAGCATGATCCGGTAGTTTTCTTTTGCGTGGAGCCGCATGCTTGCCGAATGCAGCGAGCTGCTGTTGAGCTCCAGCAGCGTGTGGTGTTCCGCGGCGGCGGCTACGACCGTGTCGTAATCAATAGGAAACCGTCCGTCATCCGGGTGGCCGATAATTTTAACATAAGGATTTTTGATGGCCCCTAAATAGGCATTTGTATTTTCTGTAACAGTACCGCATTTGTAGCAGGGCTCGTGGATGCTGGCGATGGTGTAATCGAGACGTTCCAGTATGCCTTCCCTTAAATCAATGCGGCCGGTATAATCCAGAATGTTGAGTTCAGACCCCATCAGTATCTTTACGCCGAACAGGGTACGCGGTATGACTTTAAAATTAATAAAATAAAATTCATGACAGGTTCCCGGCATCTTCGGTGCATGATCTGTCGAACCGAAAAGCGTGAGTCCTTTCTCTGAGGCAGAGCGTGCCATCTCATAAAGTGTGTTGTATGCATGGCCGCTTGCGGTGGTATGGGTGTGTAAATCCATGATATCTTTCATAAATAACGTATGGAGGCCTGCGCCTCGTCTCCTTTTTGTTATACAATTTATGTCTGCCTAAAATGTAATCTTTCTAATTACAAATATACCATATTCTGGATAAAAGTAAACAGAATTGTCACCAAAAAAGCAGAGAAATCAAGAGGCAGCGCGCTGTATACAAGATGCCTGCCTGCTCAGCGGCAGCTCTCACACCTTATCTTTCCCCAATCATATTAGAAAAAATAATTCATTAAGACATTTGTCCTTTTATAAAATGATTTTTATGGAGTATAATACCAGTATCGAACCAATATAAATAGTGTTGCAGACAGAAGGAGAATGATACAATATGGAAAAATATCGCAGAATTTTTACCATTGTGCTGGATTCCCTGGGAATCGGGGCAATGGATAATGCGGCGGACTATGGCGACGTGGGGACGGATACGCTGGGACATATCGATGAGCGGATGGAGAGCTTCCACATACCGAATCTTGCAAAAATGGGAATTGCAAACCTGCATCCCTTAATTCATGCAGAGCCGGCAGAGAAGCCGCTGGCCTATTACACTGAACTGAATGAAGCCAGTACCGGCAAGGACACGATGACCGGACACTGGGAGATGATGGGACTTCATATTACGAAGCCGTTTCAGACATTTACTGAACACGGATTTCCAAAGGAACTGATCGAGGAGCTGGAAAAGCGCACGGGACATAAGATCGTGGGCAATAAATCGGCCAGCGGAACAGAGATTTTAGACGAGTATGGCGAGCATGAGATCGCGACCGGAGACATGATCGTCTACACCTCTGCCGATTCTGTGCTTCAGATCTGCGGAAACGAGGAGACCTTCGGACTTGACGAGCTGTACCGCTGCTGCGAGATTGCCAGGGAGCTGACGATGAGAGACGAGTGGAAGGTGGGCCGCGTGATTGCCAGACCGTATGTAGGCAGGAAGAAGGGCGAGTTCAAACGGACTCCTAACCGCCATGACTACGCGTTAAAGCCCTACGGACCAACCGCACTGGATGCCTTAAAGGAAGCGGGATACGATGTGATAAGTATCGGCAAGATTAAGGATATCTTTGACGGTGAAGGAATTACGGAGGCTTATAAGTCACAGAGCAGCGTACATGGAATGGAGCAGACCATCGAAGTCATGGATAAGGATTTCCACGGCCTGTGCTTCGTAAATCTGGTGGATTTCGACGCGCTGTGGGGACACCGCCGCGACCCGATCGGTTACGGTAAAGAGATCGAGCGGTTTGATGAGAAGCTGCAGATCGTTCTGAGCAAGCTAAAAGAAGATGATTTACTGATCTTAACGGCTGATCACGGCAATGACCCGACCTATACCGGTACGGATCATACGAAAGAGAAAGTACCATTTCTGGCATACTCTCCTTCCATGAGCGGAAGCGGAAGAATCCCGTCAGAAGATACCTTTGCCGTAATCGGAGCTACCATCACAGACAATTTCGGGGTTACAATGCCGGAAGGAACAATTGGAAAATCGATACTTCAGGAATTAAAATAGAAGTGATGCGCCAGGGTTTGAAACCGTCCATGAGAACAAAACTGAATAAAAGCTTTTAAATGAGCGCCGGAAATACGTGAGGAGATGCAATCTCCCGGTATTTCCGGCGCTTTTTTGCGTGTTCAGACACCAGTTTCATGCAGTTTTTAAGGTTACGGTTACACATTACAAATAATTTTAAATTATTTTCAAAAAAACTTAAAATGTAACCAATTTGTAACCATTCTGGTATATACTGGTTACAGACACTGGGTAAAACTATATTTATTTGAAGAAAATGTAATGAAATAGATAAACAAAAGCTCTGAACAGAGGGAGAAGAAAAAATTTATGACGATAGCAAAGATGAGTATGAACCGCAACTCTTCCCGCTACTTCAAGATATCGGTAAATGGATTTGAGAATGGCTGCATGAGCGGCATCATATATCACGCTGGTACGGCGCCGGGGATCCGGTTTGAGAATTACCTGGAGATGATGCTTCACGTGAACCGGATATTCGACGAGTTGGCGAATCCGAAGAGAACGATGGATTACCGGAGATTTGGCGGAACGAAGCTTCCTGAACCTCCCGTACAGGAATATGATCAGCTGGAAGATGGAACGCTGGCCACATTTAAGCTCAACGTAAAGTTCAGATACAACACGAGCTGGCAGGGAGAGATCTCCTGGCTGGAAGGGCAGGAAAAACAGGAATTTGAGAGTTTTCTGCAAATGACCTACTGGATAGAACGGGTGCTGAACGGACCGGGCGAGCAAAGGCAGTCACAAAAGACCTCAAATGTCTGCCAGATCGCCGTAGACTCCTTCGAGGGCGGTCTGCTGGCGGGAAGCGTTCAGAACGCCTTCCTCAATTATCTGGAAGATTTTACGGGGACCATAGCCCTGGCTGATGCCATGGGGCACTTTATCGGACTTGGCAGTCTGAGGGAAGACGATTCCGGAGGACAGAACGAAGACATCAGGATTATACCGGATAAGATGTGGTCTGTTTACCGGGAAGGTGGGAAAGAAGCCACCTTTCTGATAAAGATTCTGTTCCGGGAACATTCGACATGGCAGGGCGTTATACGCTGGAGGGAAACCGGTGAAAAACAGGCCTTCCGAAGTTTCATGGAGCTGGTGCTCCTGATGACCTCCGCACTGGAGAGCAGTGACGGATGGATTTTATATGAAGACAGATATCTGCATAAAAATAGAGAGAGTGCCCTGATGGAAGGGTAAGAGAGGGGAAGCTATGAAGGGATTAAAGAAAAAGTTAAGAAGAGGTTTAGCGGGATTCCTGTCATTTGTTCTTACAATGACCTCATTTAACATGGTGTCATGGGCGGATGTGGCCGCTGCTTTTGAGAAAGAGAATGCTACATTTGTAATGAGCGGAGAGGATTTGAGAGACTCTGCGCAGGCAGCCATTGATAATGGCGATGAATTTAATTTTGAGGACCTCGGCGTGGATACATCCGACCGAAGCCTTGCAAAGGAATATCAGAGGCTGTTTGAAACAGGTTCTGTATTTGAGTTTGCACCGGCTTACGATATGGACGAAGAGGAATATGCAGACGGAGCAGAGCTTCGTATGTTTATTCGTATTAACGGCGATCCCGAAGGTTATCAGATTACAGGCGATGAGGATATCATTTTCCTGTATATCAATGATTCTGATGCGAGAGTGACATTCCGTTCCAGAATTGACGGATATACGACTCAGAAGGTAACGGTAAAGGGGAATTCCACTTTACTGGATGCGGAAGCACCGACAGCACCGGTTGGCGGTGAAGGCAACGGAAACGGAGCCGGAGGCACTGGAGCTAATGGCGGAGCTGGCAGCGAAGTGCAGAATCCCGACGGCAATGCCGGCGGCGAAGACGGAGCAGTTGACGGAACCGTACAGAACCCTGACGGAAATGCAAATATGGGCGAAGCGGCTGACGGCAATGGTACCACAAAAGGCGATGTACAGAACCCGGATGCAAATGCAGGCGGAGCGATTGACGGAGAAGGCGCGGCAAGCGGTGATGTTCAGAATCCGGATGCTAATGTAAGTGATGGAAACGGAACAAATGACGGAACGGTTCAGAACCCGGATACAAACGTAGATGGGGAAAATACCGACCATTCCAATACAAATACAGGAAAAGAAGAGCAGGTTCAGAAGCCGGAAGATCATGCCGGGACGAACGGCGGCGTACAGAATAGTGATACGAACAAGACCGAAGACGGCGGAAAGGCCGAAGCGGGGAATTCTGAGAGTGGGTCTTCGAACAGTGGGGCGGCATCTGATGGCGGAGCTTCGAATAGTGGAGCGTCTGATGGTGGGGATTCGAACAGCGGGTCTTCGAACAGTGGGGCTTCGAATAGCGGAGCATCTGATAGCGGATCTTCGAACAGCGGCTCTTCTGACAGCGGTTCCGATCAGGGGGACTCTCTGGTATCGGCAGCGACTTTGAACCGTCATTATACTCATATTCTTACAACTGCAGTCAATGGTGATGCGGGAAGTAAGGAGAGCGACAAGGTATCTACTGATGAAGGTAAGGAAGATAAAGTTGATGCCGCAGATAAAACCGATAAGGCTGATAACACAGATACCAGTGATAAGCATGATAGCGAAGCTGTTAATAGCGATACAAATACAGAAGACGGCAGCAACGGCGGCAATGCTGATAAAGATGCTGTGGTGACTCCTGATGGAGAAGAAGGAAACAGCGCTGTTGAGGACAATAAGGCAGATGCTGTGACTCCTGACAACGGAGAAAACCAGGATCCTTCTGATGATAAGGCAGAAGACCAGGGCAAAGTATCCAAACCGGACGACGGCCAGGGCGATGCTGTAATTGATGATAATTCTGATAAGGATAATGCTGATAAAGATAATGCAGACAAAAATGCTGCGGAAGATAATAAGGCAGACGATACAACCGTTGATGGAAAGGATCATGCTGCTAACGGAGAAGACGGAAAGAAGAACGATTCTCTGGTAGTGGATCCTGAAGCTGACGAAAAAGAAGAAGTATCGAAAACAGGAACCACCAGCGGCAAGACCTATGGCCAGGTAGTATTGGATGAGTCCTATTATGCAAAGGCCTATGTTACTACTTTGAATAAGCTGCATATCGACGTGTCTAAAGAAGGCTATGCCGTTACTTATACGGTTACACCAGTTGGTACGGCTGCTGTAAAGGGCGCTAAGAATGTAGAAGAAGGAAAAGATTTAACATTTACCGTAAAACCACAGGTTGGCTATGTCATTGACCACGTAACTGCAAATGGGGAAAGCCTTGAAGCAGTAGAAGATGACGAAGCTACTGCTTCTAATGCAGATACAGGTGTAAAACGGTTTGTTGTTCCGGAGATTGAGGAAGAACAGGAAATCGTTGTGGTGATGGCGGAGATTGGGGAGCATCCGGAATTTAATTTCAGCAAGACTCTGGGCGATGTAGTCGTGAGCCTTCATGCAGAAGAAGGAATTCTGCCGGCAGGAACTGTGGCGAAGGTGACGGAAGTTACGGAGAAGGTTGAGGAGGCTGTTAAGGAAAAGACGGCAGAGGAGACTGGTGAAGATACTTCCGCGAATACGGTTCTGGCTTATGATATTAAGCTGTTTGTGGAGAATGAAGCAGGCGAACTGGAGGCTCTGGATAATAGCTGGAGTGATAATGGATATGTAGAAGTTACATTTGCTGGTAAGGCGATTGAAGAGAAGAGTGCGGAAGCTGAAAAGGTAGAGATTACTCATATTGATACCGGTGATGTTGATGCAACATCTGAAAGTGTTGAAAAGGTTAGCGTTGAAGAAGTTGAAAAGGTCGAATCAGTATCTGACGCGGTAGACGTAGCCGATAATAATTCGATCGAGATGATTGCTTTTGAGGCAGAACATTTTTCAATCTATGCAATATATTTTACCAACGGAGGAATGGCTGCCAAAATTAGAACTATGAGTATTGACGGAAAAACGATAGGTAGCAATAATTATGTTGGAGACTGGTGGAACCGTTTTACACTTACAACTTCGGGCTTGATGATTTCCAATATTGCTCAAGATATAAAAAATAATGAAAGTGAGGCTTTTAAGTCCTATAAATTTGTGAAGGCAACTATTGGCAACCAATATGACGGTGAATCTGTACTTCGCATTCGTCAACAGGCTAAAAGAAAATATATATTAGAATATTCTCTTAAAGATAAAGGAGATAGTTGGCAGAGTTTCAATAGTAATGAAGATCTCTATTTTTGGTTTGAGCCAATAACAATAACGGTGACCTTTGATCCTAATGAGGATTATGGAGGCACTGGTGAACCATTTACCATGATAGTGGGTGATGAAGGGAAAATTATAACACCTGATAATCCTTTTACAAATAAAAATGGATATGAGTTTGTTGGTTGGCATGGTGAAAAGTCTGGCCATCATAGTGGTACAGAAATGCTTCAACAGACATTTATTGAAGGCGTACAGTATCCGCCGAATATTGATAATAAAACGAATACTATTACCAGTGATATAACACTATATGCTACGTGGCTTAATAAGAAAGGAACAGATGGCCAGGAGGCTAAATTCTTTATTAGAACAGATGGGAAAGCTCCTTTTGAACCTAATGGATATGGAGCAAGTGATTATTATCCGTCAACCACACAGACACAGTTAACTGGTACCTTAAGGAATAAAATAGAAATAAATAATAACCCTGAAATGGTTGCGGCTAATATTTTAAAAGAACCATCTGGCACAGCTATAGCGGCAGCAGCCCAAAAAGCAGGAAAAAGTTTTAATCCAGATACGCAGAAAGTTCTATGGTACGTAATTAAAGATCAGGGAGATTGGCATGTCGACGGTATTGTAGTAGATAAAAATACTTATTCTGTAAGATATTGGCCAAATGGTGGTAACGAAAATGTTCCGCCTACGCAGAATTATAGCGAGGGAACCACTGTGCGTGTAAATTATAATAATATACCTACCCGCATAGGATATGAATTCTTAGGCTGGGATACAGATAAAGCATCGACATCACCTCGATATGTATCAAACGGCACAAATAATTCTTTTGTAATTAAAGATGCTAATGTTGACCTGTATGCAATCTGGAAACCAAAAGATGGTATACCATTCACTGTAGAACATTATACACAGCAGTTAGATAAAAGTTATCCACAAAAAACGACTGACGTAGCAACCAAATATTCTACTACAGGAACTATTGTAAAGGATGATGATTATAAGAAAACAATGCCGGGATTTACGTATGTTTCCGGAATTGTGGATAATATTACAGAGGCAGAAGTGCAAGGTGATGGTAGTACTGTATTGAAGCTATATTATACCAGGAATACAGATACTCCTTACACAATAGAACACTATCAGCAGTCCGTTGAAAATCCTGAGGAATATAAATTAGTAGAGATTGACACAGAGACTGGTTCAGGAGTAACTGGAGAGAAGGCCGCATTTACGCCGAAAGATTACACAAACGACGGATTTGAGTATAATGCTGCTTTGACAATGCCTGAAGACAGAACAATTACAGGTGACGGAAAACTGGTTGTTAAATTGTATTATGACAGGAAAAGTTATAGTGTAAAGTATGAATATACAGGAAACGTACCAGATGGTGTTAGTTCTTTACCTCAGACAAAAACATACAGAGTCGGGGAAGATGTAACAATTGCCGCCGATGCAGCTGCCAAAGGATATAGCTTTAGCGGTTGGAAAATTAATGGTAAAGATGCTGAAATGTTTAAGATGCCTGCTCACGATATAAAGATAACGGGAAGCTTTGGCGTTAATAGTTATACAGTAACCTATAAAGTAGACAATTCCACATACGGTGCAGTAGAAACGTATCAATATGGCGAAAATGTTTCTTTAAGAGAAAAACCAGTAAAGGAAGGATATTCTTTTAAAGGCTGGAGTCGTGACAGTGGATTTACAATGCCTGCAGAGAACGTGATAATCGAAGGGCACTTTGAGATCAACAAATATACGGTAAGATATGAAGTAGATGGAGCTCTCTACGGGGAAGAAGAATCGTATGACTTTGGCGAAATGGTTGAGATTAGAGATGAACCGACAAAAGACGGGTATACGTTCAGCCATTGGAGTCAAAAAGAAGCATTTTCGATGCCTGCAAATGATGTTGTAATTAAGGGAAATTTCAGTATTAACAGCTACAAAGTGACATATAAGGTAGATGGAGTCCAGTATGGAGATACCGAGACTCATGAGTATGGAAGCGCAGTAACGCTGAGGGCTGAACCTGAGACGGAAGGTTACACATTTAGTGGCTGGAATCGTGAAAATAACTTTACGATGCCTGCAGAGGATGTAGTAATCGAAGGAAACTTTAAGATCAACAGCTATACGGTGACGTATAAAGTTGACGGTGAGATAAGCGGTGAAGCAGAAACTTATAAGTATGGAGCAGTAGTAACACTGAGAGAGGAACCTGCAAAAGAAGGTTATACGTTCAGTCACTGGAGCCGTGAGTCAGGATTTACGATGCCTGCAGAAAATATAGTGGTTGAAGGACATTTCGAGATTAACAGCTATACAGTTACCTATAAGGTTGATGACCAGTTATATGGAAAGGTAGATACCTATAAATTTGGAGAAGATGTAACGCTGAGAGATGCGCCAACGAAGGAGGGATATACCTTTAGCGGCTGGAGCGAGACCAGCGGGTTTAAGATGCCTGCAAAAGATGTAGAGATCAAAGGAAACTTCAGCATCAACGATTATACGGTAACCTATAAGGTAGACGGAAAGGTTATTGATGAGAAAAAGCACCAGTATAATGAAGAGGTAACCGTAAGAGCAGACGAAACGAAGGAAGGCTATACCTTCAGCGGCTGGAGCAGTGAAGATGTCAGGCAATCATTTATCCAAAGATTACTGTCTTCTTCTATCGCGGGAAAGACGTTCCGTATGCCGGCGAAGGATGTGGTAATTGAAGGCCATTTTGATATTAACAGCTACAAAGTGACCTATCAGGTAGACGGAGTACAGTCTGGAGAAATAGAAACCTATGAGTATGGAACGCTTGTAACGATCAGAGATGATCTGGAAAAAGAAGGGCATAAGTTCAGTGGCTGGAATCTGAAGGAAGACTTCGCCATGCCGGCCAAAGACGTAGTGATTGTAGGAAGTTTTACTGCAAACGAGTATACGGTAACGTATCTGGTAGATGGTACACCTTATGAAACAGCAGAGACATATTTGTATGGAACTGCTGTGAAGCTGAAAGAAGCCCCGGAGAAGGAAGGCTATACCTTCAGCGGCTGGGACCATGAGGAAGACTTTACGATGCCTGCAGAAAATGTAGTCATTAACGGGTCATTCAGCATTAACAGCTACAAGGTAACGTATGAGGTAGACGGAAGTGCTTATGGCAAGGAAGAAACGTATGAATACGGAAGTGCAGTAACACTTCAGAAAGAGCCGAAGAAGGAAGGATATACCTTCAGCAAATGGGATCATGAAGACGGATTTGCAATGCCGGCACATGATGTAGTGATCAAGGGAAGCTTTAAAATCAACAGCTATAAAGTGACATACAAAGTAGATGGGGAACAGGTAGGAGAAGCGGAAACGTATGAGTTTAATGCACCTGTGACTCTTAGAGAAGCCCCGGAAAAAGAAGGTTATACCTTCAGCGGCTGGAGTCGTGATACCGGATTCAATATGCCCGCAAAAGATGTGGTAATTGAAGGAAGCTTTACGATTAACAATTATACCGTGACGTATCTGGTAGATGGAAAGCAGACCGGAGAAACAGAGACCTACCAGTATAATCAGGAAGTCACTGTAAAAGCGGACGCAGAAAGAGAAGGTTATACCTTTAGCGGCTGGAGCAGTGAAGATGTGAAAGAGAACTTTATTCAGAAGCTGCTTTCAAACTCCATAGCAGGCAGAACGTTCCATATGCCGGCAAAAAATGTTGTAATCGAAGGAAGCTTTGACATCAACAGCTACAAAGTAACGTATAAGGTAGATGGAAAGCCAGTTGGAGAGGTGGAAACGTATAATTACGGAACGCTGGTAACGGTAAGGCAGAGCCCGGAGAAAGAAGGTTATACATTTAGTGGCTGGAGCCGCACGGAAGCATTTGAGATGCCAGCAAGAGACGTAGTAATTGAAGGCTCCTATAAGATCAACAGCTATACTGTAACGTATAAGGTAGACGGAGAGCAGTATGGAGAGACGGAGACCTACGAGTATGGAGCAGCGGTAACGCTGAGGGAAAAGCCGTCCAGGGAAGGCTACACATTCAAGGGCTGGAGTTATGAGAACGGATTTAAGATGCCGGCTGGAGATGTCGTGATTGAAGGTTCTTATAAGATCAACAGCTATACAGTAACGTATAAGGTAGATGGACAGCAGTATGGAGAGCCGGAAGTATATAAGTATAACGAATTAGTCCGGTTGAAATCCGAGCCGATAAAGGAAGGGTATACATTTAGCCATTGGAATTACGGTGAAGATTTCCTGATGCCGGCAAAAGATGTTGTGATCGAAGGAAGCTTTGGAATTAACAGCTATACCGTAACGTATAAGGTAGATGGAGTCCAGTACGGAGATACCGAGACTCATAAGTATGGAAGTGCAGTAACGCTGAGGGCTGAACCTGAGACGGAAGGTTACACATTTAGTGGCTGGAATCGTGAAAATAACTTTACGATGCCTGCAGAGGATGTAGTAATCGAAGGAAACTTTAAGATCAACAGCTATACGGTGACGTATAAAGTTGACGGTGAGATAAGCGGTGAAGCAGAAACTTATAAGTATGGAGCAGTAGTAACACTGAGAGAGGAACCTGCAAAAGAAGGTTATACGTTCAGTCACTGGAGCCGTGAGTCAGGATTTACGATGCCTGCAGAAAATATAGTGGTTGAAGGACATTTCGAGATTAACAGCTATACAGTTACCTATAAGGTTGATGACCAGTTATATGGAAAGGTAGATACCTATAAATTTGGAGAAGATGTAACGCTGAGAGATGCGCCAACGAAGGAGGGATATACCTTTAGCGGCTGGAGCGAGACCAGCGGGTTTAAGATGCCTGCAAAAGATGTAGAGATCAAAGGAAACTTCAGCATCAACGATTATACGGTAACCTATAAGGTAGACGGAAAGGTTATTGATGAGAAAAAGCACCAGTATAATGAAGAGGTAACCGTAAGAGCAGACGAAACGAAGGAAGGCTATACCTTCAGCGGCTGGAGCAGTGAAGATGTCAGGCAATCATTTATCCAAAGATTACTGTCTTCTTCTATCGCGGGAAAGACGTTCCGTATGCCGGCGAAGGATGTGGTAATTGAAGGCCATTTTGATATTAACAGCTACAAAGTGACCTATCAGGTAGACGGAGTACAGTCTGGAGAAATAGAAACCTATGAGTATGGAACGCTTGTAACGATCAGAGATGATCTGGAAAAAGAAGGGCATAAGTTCAGTGGCTGGAATCTGAAGGAAGACTTCGCCATGCCGGCCAAAGACGTAGTGATTGTAGGAAGTTTTACTGCAAACGAGTATACGGTAACGTATCTGGTAGATGGTACACCTTATGAAACAGCAGAGACATATTTGTATGGAACTGCTGTGAAGCTGAAAGAAGCCCCGGAGAAGGAAGGCTATACCTTCAGCGGCTGGGACCATGAGGAAGACTTTACGATGCCTGCAGAAAATGTAGTCATTAACGGGTCATTCAGCATTAACAGCTACAAGGTAACGTATGAGGTAGACGGAAGTGCTTATGGCAAGGAAGAAACGTATGAATACGGAAGTGCAGTAACACTTCAGAAAGAGCCGAAGAAGGAAGGATATACCTTCAGCAAATGGGATCATGAAGACGGATTTGCAATGCCGGCACATGATGTAGTGATCAAGGGAAGCTTTAAAATCAACAGCTATAAAGTGACATACAAAGTAGATGGGGAACAGGTAGGAGAAGCGGAAACGTATGAGTTTAATGCACCTGTGACTCTTAGAGAAGCCCCGGAAAAAGAAGGTTATACCTTCAGCGGCTGGAGTCGTGATACCGGATTCAATATGCCCGCAAAAGATGTGGTAATTGAAGGAAGCTTTACGATTAACAATTATACCGTGACGTATCTGGTAGATGGAAAGCAGACCGGAGAAACAGAGACCTACCAGTATAATCAGGAAGTCACTGTAAAAGCGGACGCAGAAAGAGAAGGTTATACCTTTAGCGGCTGGAGCAGTGAAGATGTGAAAGAGAACTTTATTCAGAAGCTGCTTTCAAACTCCATAGCAGGCAGAACGTTCCATATGCCGGCAAAAAATGTTGTAATCGAAGGAAGCTTTGACATCAACAGCTACAAAGTAACGTATAAGGTAGATGGAAAGCCAGTTGGAGAGGTGGAAACGTATAATTACGGAACGCTGGTAACGGTAAGGCAGAGCCCGGAGAAAGAAGGTTATACATTTAGTGGCTGGAGCCGCACGGAAGCATTTGAGATGCCAGCAAGAGACGTAGTAATTGAAGGCTCCTATAAGATCAACAGCTATACTGTAACGTATAAGGTAGACGGAGAGCAGTATGGAGAGACGGAGACCTACGAGTATGGAGCAGCGGTAACGCTGAGGGAAAAGCCGTCCAGGGAAGGCTACACATTCAAGGGCTGGAGTTATGAGAACGGATTTAAGATGCCGGCTGGAGATGTCGTGATTGAAGGTTCTTATAAGATCAACAGCTATACAGTAACGTATAAGGTAGATGGACAGCAGTATGGAGAGCCGGAAGTATATAAGTATAACGAATTAGTCCGGTTGAAATCCGAGCCGATAAAGGAAGGGTATACATTTAGCCATTGGAATTACGGTGAAGATTTCCTGATGCCGGCAAAAGATGTTGTGATCGAAGGAAGCTTTGGAATCAACAGCTATACCGTAACGTATAAGGTAGATGGAGTCCAGTATGGCAGTACAGAAACCTATGAATATGGAAGTACAGTAACGCTGAGAGAAGAACCAGAGCGGGAAGGTTATACATTTAATGGCTGGAATCGCAAGGGGAATTTCACAATGCCTGCAGGGGATATCGTGATCGAAGGAAGCTTTAAGATCAACAGTTATACGGTGACGTATAAAGTCGACGGAGAGATAAGCGGTGAAACCGAGTCCTATGAGTATGGTGCAGATGTAACATTGAGAGAAGAGCCGGTAAAAGAAGGCTATACGTTCAGCCATTGGAGTCGGACGACAGGATTTACCATGCCTGCAGAAAATGTAGTGATTGAAGGAAGCTTCAAGATCAACAGTTATACTGTTACCTATAAAGTTGATGGTGAAATTACTGGAGAAGTGGAGACTTACGAGTATGGTACAGAGGTTAAATTGAGATCCGAACCATCAAAAGAGGGTCATGAGTTTGGCGGCTGGAACAGAACAGAAGATTTCACTATGCCGGCTGAAAATGTTGTAATTGAAGGAAAATTCGATGTTAACGAGTATACCGTAACATATTTAGTAGACGGCAAGGATTATGGAGAAAAAGAAACATACAAATACGGAACTCCTGTAACCCTGAGAAAAGATCCTGAAAAAGAAGGTCATACATTTAGTGGATGGAATCAAACAGATGGATTTGTAATGCCAGCTAAAAACGTAGTAATTGAAGGCAGCTTCAGCATCAATAGCTATACGGTTGTATATAAAGTTGACGGAGAGATAGTTGGGGATACAGAAAGCTATGAATTTGGAGCGCCAGTGTCCTTGAGAACAGAACCTCAGAAAGAGGGCTATACATTTAGCGGCTGGGATCGTGAAAGCGGATTTAATATGCCGGCTGAAAATGTGGAAATTGAAGGCCATTACAGTATTAATAGTTATACGGTAACATATAAGGTCGATGGTGAACTTTACGGTGACATCGAGACCTATGAGTACAATGCACCTGTAGAGCTGAGGCAGGAACCTCAAAAAGAGGGCTATACATTTGGCGGTTGGAGTTCTGAAACGGGATTTAATATGCCAGCTGAAAATGTAGTGATTGAAGGAAGCTTTAAGGTGAATGAATATACTGTAACATACTTTGTTGATGGTAAGTTTTATGATTCAATAGAAACGTACTCTTATGGATCGCAAGTTAAGCTGAAAGAAGCACCTCAGAAGGAGGGCTATACATTTAGCGGTTGGGATCATGATGACAGATTTACAATGCCAGCAGAAGATGTAGTAGTTAAGGGATCATTTAACATTAACAGTTACAAGGTAACTTATGAGGTAGATGGAACGCCGTATGGAATGGAAGAGATTTATAAATATGGCGAATTAGTAACATTACAGAAGAATCCAACGAAGGAAGGATATACTTTCAGTGGTTGGGATCATAGTAATGAATTTGCAATGCCGGCCAGAGATGTTAAAATTAAAGGCAGCTTTATAGTAAACAGTTATACCGTAACGTATAAGGTAGATGGAGCACAAATTGGTGAACCAGAGACTTATAAGTACGGTGAAGCAGTAACGCTGAGAGAGAAGCCGTCTAAAGAAGGTTATACATTTAATGGCTGGAGTTATGAGGCTGGATTTAAGATGCCGGCTGAAGATGTAGTGATAGAAGGCTCCTATCAGATCAACAGCTATACTGTGACGTATAAAGTGAATGGAGAGCAGTTTGGAGAACAGGAGACATATGAGTTTAATGAATTAGTTCAGCTGAGATCCGAACCAACAAAAGAGGGTTATACATTTAGCCACTGGAATCGCAGCAGTGAATTTAATATGCCAGCGAATGATGTTGTAATCGAAGGAAGCTTTAAGATTAACAGCTACACAGTAACATATAAGGTGGATGGAAGCCAGTATGGCAGTACAGAAACCTATGAGTATGGAAGTGCAGTAGTACTGAGAGAAGAGCCAAAGAAGGAAGGTTATACATTTAGTGGTTGGGATCATGAAGATAACTTTATGATGCCTGCAGATGATCTAGTTATCGAAGGTACCTATCAGATCAACAGCTATACAGTAACGTATAAAGTTGATGGAGAAGTAAGTGGTGAAGTAGAGACCTATGAATATGGTGCCGAAGTAACACTGAGAGGCGAGCCTGTAAAAGAAGGTTATACGTTCAGCCACTGGAGCCAGGACACTGGATTTACAATGCCTGCAAAGAATATGGTTATTGAAGGAAACTTCCTTATCAACAGTTATACAGTAACCTATAAGGTCGATGGAGAGATATATGGTGAGGTAGAGACTTACAATTACGGTACAGTAGTTAATTTAAGATCCGAACCAATAAAAGAAGGTCATAAGTTTGGCGGCTGGAACAGAACAGAAGATTTCACTATGCCGGCTGAAAATGTGATAATTGAAGGAAACTTTGATGTTAACGAGTATACCGTAACATATTTAGTAGACGGCAAGGATTATGGAGAAAAAGAAACATATAAATACGGAACACCAGTAATCCTGAGAGACAATCCAGAAAAAGAAGGATACACATTTAGTGGTTGGAATCCCGCAACTGGATTTATAATGCCTGCTAGAAATGTCGTAATTGAAGGCTCTTATAAGATTAACAGCTATACAGTAACATATAAGGTGGATGGAGAGCAGTATGGAGAACCAGAAACCCATGCGTATGGCGAATTAGTTCAGCTGAAATCTGAACCGATAAAAGAAGGTTATACGTTCAGCCACTGGAATCAGAATGCAGAGTTCACTATGCCGGCTAAGGATGTAGTAATTGAAGGAAACTTCAGTATTAACAGCTACACAGTAACATATAAGGTCGATGGAACTCAGTATGGAGAGAACGAAACCTATGAGTACGGCAGTACAGTAACTCTGAGAGAAGAGCCGAAAATGGAGGGGTATACATTTAGTGGCTGGAGTCAGACAACCGAATTTAAGATGCCTGCGGAAGATGTTGTAATTGAAGGCTCTTACAAGATTAACAGCTATACAGTGACATATAAGGTAGATGGAGAACCGTATGGTGAGACAGAGAGCCATGAGTATGGTGAGTTAGTCCAGCTGAAATCCGAACCGACAAAAGAAGGTTATACATTTAGCCACTGGAATCAAAACGCTGAATTTAAGATGCCGGCTAAGGACGTAGTAATTGAAGGAAGCTTTAGCATTAACAGCTACACAGTAACGTATAAGGTAGATGGAAGTCAGTACGGAGAGATCGAAACCTACGAGTACGGAAGTCCGGTTACTATGAGAGAAGTACCAAAAGAGAAAGGCTATACATTCAGCGGTTGGGATCGTGAAGAAGACTTTACAATGCCGGCAGAGAATGTGGTAATTGAAGGAAACTTTAGTGTTAACAGCTATACGGTGACGTATAAAGTTGACGGAGAAATAAGTGGGGCAGTAGAGACTTATGAGTATGGCAGAGAAGTAACACTGAGAGAGGAGCCTTTAAAAGAAGGCTATACGTTCAGTCACTGGAATCAGGAAACGGGATTTACAATGCCAGCAGAGAATGTAGTAATTGAAGGAAGCTTCCATGTCAACAGTTATACGGTAACCTATAAAGTTGATGGTGTAATCACTGGAGAGGTTGAGACTTACGAATACGGTACGGCAGTTAAATTGAGATCTGAGCCAATAAAAGAAGGCCATAAGTTTGGTGGCTGGAACAGAACAGAGGATTTCATTATGCCGGCTGAAAATGTAGTAATTGAAGGAAACTTTGATGTTAATGAGTATATCGTAACCTATTTAGTAGATGGTAAGGATTACGGAGAAAAAGAGATGTACAAATATGGAACTCCTGTAACCCTGAGAAAAGATCCTGAAAAGGATGGCCACACATTTAGTGGTTGGAATCAGACGGATGGATTTACGATGCCAGCTAGAAACATAGTAATTGAAGGCAGTTTTAATGTCAATAACTATACGGTTGTATACAAAATTGACGGAGAGGTAGTTGGGGATACAGAAAGCTATGAATTTGGAGCGCCAGTATCCTTGAGATCAGAGCCCCGAAAAGAAGGATATACATTTAGTGGCTGGAATCGTGAAAGCGGATTTAATATGCCGGCTGAAAATGTAGTGATTGAAGGGCGTTACAGTATTAACAGTTATACTGTAACCTATAAGGTTGATGGAGAACTTTACGGAAGCGTAGAGACCTATGAATACAATTCTCCAGTAACCGTAAAAGTTGATCCGACAAAATCGGGTTACACCTTTAGTGGTTGGGATAAAACAGGCACATTCAGGATGCCGGCTCAGGATATTGAAATAACCGGTACATTTAGTAGAAATTCTAATAATAATGGTGGAAACGGTGGTGGCAGCACCCCAGACAACAACAAACCATACGTCCCGAATGGTCCTGGAACTGATGATGGTCCTACCGTAACAATTGATCCGGATGCAGTACCATTAGCAAATGCACCGGTTGACGGTAACCCGACAGACAACTTAATCCTGATTGATGATGGCAATGTGCCGTTAGCGGGTCTTCCAAAGACTGGCGATCGCGCAGGAGCTCAGGCAGGATTAGCAGCAATACTTTCCGGATTCCTGTTAGCAGCGTTTACAATGCTGAACAACAAGAAGAAAGAAGAAAACAAGTAATTCAGGGATCATTTAACAAACAACAAAGAAACAAGCAACAGACGAAGACCGCCCGGCAGAATGTACACTCTGCCGGGCGGTTTCTCTCTATTTTTGTTCATTCCCCCGTTTCTGAAGAAACCACTGGTAATCGTGGAAGAGTTGTGATAGATTATATACTTGATAAAATTGACTCGTGATTTGCGTCAAAACAGGGAGCATGTAAAAATGACAAAGGATATGACACAGGGAAAGCCGCTGAAGTTGATTCTGGCGTTTTCCATTCCACTGCTGATCGGAAATATTTTTCAGCAGTTTTACAATATGGTGGATTCCATTATTGTGGGACAGTTTATTGGAGAGGAGGCACTGGCGGCCGTGGGTTCCACCGGTTCCATGGTGTTCCTCGTAATTGGTTTCTGTAATGGAATCGCCAGCGGATTTGGGGTTATGATATCTCAGGCCTTTGGAGCGGGTGACAAGAAACGGCTGCGGAATTACGTCGCTGTGGCGCTGATGCTCAGCGCAGCGGTTATGGTGGTTTTAACTGCGGTAACCATGGTAACGACGGAACCGCTTTTAAGGCTTATGAGAACGCCTGACAATATTATGGAAGGCGCCTCCTCATATCTGATGATGATTTATGGCGGTCTGGGGGCAACGCTCTATTATAATGTGCTTTCCTGCATTCTCAGAGGTGTTGGGGACAGCCGTACGCCGCTCTATTTCCTGATTGTGTCATCTCTTTTAAATGTGGTGCTGGATCTTCTATTTGTCATCACATTCCATATGGGTGTGGCCGGCGCCGGACTGGCTACGGTAATCGCTCAGGGAGTTTCCGCGGTGCTGTGTCTTGTCTATATGTTTAAAAAGTTTCCGATGCTGCGGCTGGAAAAGTCGGATTTCCGGTGCCGGTGGTATACGGTGGTCCAGATGTTCAGTGTGGGTCTTCCGATGGCGCTGCAATTTTCGATTACTGCGGTTGGAGTTATGATCCTTCAGAGCGCCATCAATGACTTTGGGTCCACTGTGGTGGCTTCCTATACGGCCGCGTCCAAAGTCGAGAATTTGTCCACGCAGATTATGATTACACTGGGGGCAGCCATGGCGACGTATTGCGGACAGAATATGGGCGCTGGCCGGTTCGACCGGGTAAAGGAAGGTGTGCGCCAGTCTTACATAATCGTACTGGGGGCAGTGGTGGTCGCGGTATTCATATCGGCTGTGTGCGGTGAAAGCATTGTTCGGTGGTTCATATCCAATCCATCGGAAGAGGTGTTAGGATATGCGATTACTTATCTGCACACCATATCGTGGTATTTTGTATTTCTGGCATTTTTGTTTCTGTACCGCAACGTCCTTCAGGGGCTGGGGAATGGAATTCTTCCCATGCTGTGCGGTGTGGCGGAGATGGTTGTAAGAACCATTATCGCCTTTACGCTCACAGGCCAATGGGGATATATGGCGATCTGTATGGCGAGCCCGCTGGCATGGATCGCGGCGTGTATTCCGTTATGGCTGTGCTATCAGATTCAGATTCGTGATCCACAGAGATGGTTTTTGAGAAAACGTATCTACCCCGGGAAGAATTGACTTCCCGGGTTTTTCTTTTAATTTGATAGGATAAAATGCGTTTGCTGAAGCATCGGACAGAATAATTTAGTAATATTTAAGAAATTTGAAGGAATAGCGGGGCTTCCACGAACCCTTTGTTTATGGTATACTGTAAAGGAAAATTATTAAATTTTACATAAAATAATAACATAAATGGAGGAGAGAAACATGAGTGAAGAAAAAAATGTAACTCTGGAGCAGGACGTGCTCGTAGAGAAAGAGGTGGTAAACGCACCGGCTGAACCAGTAGCAGAAGCGGAGTCATCAGAAGTAGCGCCAACAGAAGTAGCGCCAGCAGAAGCAGCGCCAGCAGAATCAGCACCAGCAGAAGCAGTGCCAGCAGAGGCAGAGGCAGCACAACCACAACCACAACCGGAAGCCCGCGTAGAAACCATGGAAGACTATGCCAAAGAGCTGGAAGCTTCCTTTAAGCGTGTAAAAGAAGGAGATGTCCTGACCGGAACTGTAGCAGGTGTGACGGAAGACCAGGTTTTGGTTGACTTGAAATACTACGCAGGCGGCGTTATTAATAAGGAGAATATCAACGGTGATCCGGATTTCCAGCTTCAGGCGGAGATTCATCCTGGCGATGAGATTACAGCCACGGTCATCAGCACCGACGACGGGGAAGGCAATATCGAGCTTTCCATGAAGGAAGCCAACGAGAACATGTTATGGGATAAGTTTGCCGCGATGCTGGCCGACCGTACCATCGTAAATGTTAAGATTGCAGAGATCGTAAAGGGCGGAGCCGTTGCGTATCTGGAGGGTGTCAGAGCATTTATTCCGGCTTCCAAGCTGGCGGCGGAATATGTTGAGGACTTAGAGGAATATAATGGAAAGACCATAGAAGCCACCGTTATTACCGCTGATCCGGAAGCAAAGAAACTGGTGCTTTCTGGTAAGGAGCCTGCGCGTGCGAAGCTTCAGGAAGAAAAGAATAAGAAGATCGCCAAGTGTGAAGTGGGAGCCGTCATGGAAGGAACCGTGGATACACTAAAAGAGTATGGCGCATTTGTAAACCTGGAGAACGGCTTATCCGGACTTCTGCATATTTCGCAGATCAGCAACCAGAGAATCAAACATCCGGGCGCTGTCTTAAAGGAAGGCCAGACGGTAAAAGTAAAAATTATCTCCATTAAAGACAATAAGATCAGCTTAAGCATGAAGGCCCTCGAGCCGGAAGAGGAAATCGATTTAGAAGGATTCGATTTCAAGGGCGACGGAGAAGTGACTACGGGCCTGGGCGCGCTGTTAAAAGGATTAAAATTTTAGAAAGTCAGGAAAAAGAATATAAAATGCCGGGTTTCTATGGTATACTAATTCTAACGGGCAGAGGCGCTTTGTCGCGGCTCTGCCCGGACTGACTAGAATGCGGACACGTGGTGAGGAAGGGAGGAATGAAGATGAATATTCCCAATTCATTTAACCAGGTTGACCAGTGGAAATCTGTGATGTTTTTGTATGACTCGGCATTAAAGGAAATCAATACAAAGATTGAGATACTCAATAATGAGTTTGTGCACATCTACAATTACAATCCGATTGAGCACATCAAGTCCCGTCTTAAGACGCCGGACAGTATCGTTAAGAAGCTGAAGCGCTACGGATTTGAAGTGACGATCGACAACATGGTGGAAAAGTTAAGCGATATCGCGGGAATAAGGATTATCTGTTCCTTTACATCAGATATCTATCAGATCGCTGAGATGATAACGAAACAGAGCGATGTTACGGTGCTCTACGTAAAAGATTACATTAAGAATCCAAAGCCAAATGGCTATAAGAGCTATCATATGGTTGTGACGATTCCGATTTATCTGACTGACGGACCTGTCGATACGAAGGTGGAGATTCAGATCAGAACGATTGCCATGGACTTCTGGGCAAGTCTGGAACATAAGATCTATTACAAATTTGAAGGAAATGCCCCGGCGTATTTACAGCAGGAATTGAAGGCCTGTGCAGATGTGGTCAATATGCTGGATGTAAAGATGTTTTCCTTAAATCAGGCTATTTTGGAACTTGCAGAGGCACAGCGGGAGCAGGATCAGGAGATGCCCGATGATGAGGAAGTGGCAGAGGAAGAATTACCGTAGAATGTGGGCAGCCAGAGCGGATTCCATCCGTTCGGGCTGCTTTTTAGCAAATCAGGCGAGGACTGAAACAACGGGATATGGATTGGAATGACAGGCTATGGATTGAAAATAATAACCCTGTAGAAGAAGGTTGTATATGAGGACATTGACGAAGGAAACATGCCAGATTCTTAAATTTAATCAGAAGAATGCATTGCTTTTTGAAGTCCTGTACCGCCTGCTTACCGGGCCGCTTTATCTCTTCCTGCTTAATAAGGGATTAAAGTGGTCTTTAAAGATGGCCGGATACAGCTATTTAACTGCGGGCAATATCGGTTATTTTTTTCTGAAGCCGGGGACGATCGTCATGATTCTTGTGATCGGTATCATCGGTATCCTCTTTCTCGCGCTTGAGACCGGATGTCTCCTGACCCTGTTTCAGGGGGCGGCGTATTTCCGGAAGCTCAGTGTGGGAGAGATATTTTTAGGCGGATTATCGAAGCTGTCTGATGAGATTAAGAAGAAAAACTGGCGGCTGGGGCTTCTGATTCTGGCTGATTATGGGATTTCCAACCTCTATCTAATCTACCGGGTACTGACCCATGTCAAGCCGCTGAATTTTGTCATGTCAGAGCTGATGAAGCAGAATGCCGGCCGCCTGGCGGTCTGCGCAGCAGTGGTGCTGGTCATCCTGGTTGTTGTACCGGGGCTGTATACTTTTTACACCTGTATGATCGAACAGAAGAGCTTCCGGGACGGCTACAGACGAAGCCGGAGGCTGATAAAAGGCCATCTGGCGAATACCGTGTTTTTGCTGGGCGGATATTATGCGGGACTGATCGTTTTGCTTCATGTGATCTATATTTTCTGTATCCTGGTGGCGGCGGTCGGTATGAGCCTGTTTACGGATAATCGCCTGGCGCTGGCGATTCTGCCGGCGGTCGGGGACCGGATCGAGCTGGTGCTTATCTTCCTGGCCAGCATGGCCCTGGCACTGGGGAATTTTGCAGCGCTTAGCGTCCAGTATTATCAGTACAGCAACCGTCTGAGCCGGGAACCCCGGTGGGATTTCTCCTATCCTTCCAGAAAATCGTTCCGCGGGCGGATACTGGGAGCGGGCGTGGCTGTGGCGGCGGCGCTCAGCCTCTTGTTCCTCTTCAACCTCGTGAGAAATGGTTCGGCCATCACCGACGATATCCTGACGGAGATCCAGATCACGGCGCACCGCGGAAGCTCCAAATCAGCACCGGAGAACACCATGGCTGCGATGGAACTGGCAGTGGAGAATCTGGCCGATTTTGTGGAGATCGATGTGCAGGAGACGGCCGACGGCGTTGTGGTTCTGGGGCATGACTCCACGCTGAAACGAGTGGCGGGAGTGAACCGGACCATCGGCTCCTACACTCTGGAAGATCTCCAGGATCTGGATGTGGGGAAATGGTTTTCCGAGGAGTTTGAAGGAGAGCGGATTCCGACGCTCGCAGAAATTATGGAGTTCTGCAAGGGCCGGGTCAAGATGAATATTGAAATTAAGAACCTGGGAAAGGACAGTCCCCTGCCGGATAAGGTGGTGGAGCTGATCTCGGATTTTCAGATGAAGGAGCAGTGTGTGATAACTTCCACACGCCTCTCTTATCTGTCCAGAGTGAAGGAATTGGATCCGGATATACGAACCGGATATATTATTTCTGCCGCATACGGTGATTATTATTCCGATGATGATGTGGATTTTATCAGCATACGGTCCAGCTTTGTCAGCGGTAAGCTGGTGGAAGCCGCCCATGAAAAAGGAAAAGCGATCCATGCGTGGACGGTGAACAACAAGAGCGAGATGGAGCGTATGAAGATGCTGGGAGTTGACAACATCATCACGGATTATCCGGTTCTGGCGAGAGAGATCGTCTATCGGGAGCGGGCGACGGAGACGCTGTTTGAATATCTCCGGCTTGTATTAAAGTAGACGTAACAGTCTGAACTGTTACTAATAGACAGGAGTTATTGGCATGAAGGTTGTACTGCAGAGAGTTTCCCGCGCGGCAGTGTCCGTGGACGGGGAAGTAATTGGAGCCATTGGCAAAGGTTTTCTGCTTCTTCTGGGTGTCTCAGACACGGACACGGAGCAGACAGCGGACCGGATGGTGGATAAGATATGCAAACTGCGTATCTTTGAGGATGAGAATGGAAAGACGAATCTTTCGCTTGCTGATGTCGGCGGAGCGCTTCTGGTGGTAAGCCAGTTTACGCTTTACGCGGACTGTAAAAAGGGCAACCGGCCCAGCTTTGTAAAGGCCGGGGGGCCGAAACTGGCGGAAGAACTGTACGAATATGTGATTGACCGGTGCCGTGAACACGTTCAGACGGTAGAGCATGGAAGCTTTGGCGCACATATGAAGATAGATCTGGAAAATGACGGACCGTTCACCCTGGCGCTTGACAGCGGCGAACTTTTCTGAAATAGGATATAGCTGCCCTCTGAGAGATTACCGGGCGCAAATTGAAATAATAAAATAAACAGACAAACATGGAGGTTATTTACACAATGGAAAAGACAAAGGGAGAAATTTTAGCAGAAGAATTAACATGGGAATTCCCGAATATTGCGAAGGAGGCACCGGAACAGCGTGAAGCTGCGGAAGCCTTCTCGGCAGGGTATAAGGCATTTTTGGATAAAGGTAAGACAGAGCGGGAGTGCGTAAAGGAAGCTGTAAAGATCCTGGAAGCCGCAGGCTATACGCCGTTTGAAGCTGGTAAGAAGTATTCTGCAGGCGACAAGGTATATCTGGTAAACCGGAAAAGTCGGTGATAGCGACAACGTTCGGAAGTAAATCTGTAGAAGAAGGACTTCGCTTAAACGGAGCGCATATCGACTCCCCACGCCTTGATCTGAAACCGAATCCTGTCTATGAGAAAAGTGATCTGGCGTATTTTAAGACTCATTATTATGGTGGAATCCGCAAATATCAGTGGGGGGCCACCCCGTTATCCATGCACGGCGTCATCGTGAAGAAGAGCGGCGAGATTGTAGAGGTGAATATCGGGGAACAGGAAGGCGATCCGGTCTTCTGTGTGACGGATCTGCTTCCGCATCTGGCGGCTGAGCAGAATATGCGCCCCTTAAAGGATGGACTGAAGGGGGAAGAACTGAATGTAATTATTGGCTCGATTCCATATGTGGACGAAGCAAAGATCAAGGAGCCGGTTAAGCTACTGGCGCTTCAGCTGTTAAACGAACGTTATGGAATTACTGAGGCTGATTTTTTCCGTGCCGAGATAGAACTGGTTCCGGCTCATAAGGCCAGCGACGTAGGTCTGGACCGCAGTATGATCGGTGCTTACGGCCAGGATGACCGAGTGTGTGCATACACAGCGCTGATGGCGGAGATTGAGACAGAGAATCCGGTCTACACCACTGTAACCATTCTTACCGATAAGGAAGAGATCGGTTCTGTGGGAAATACCGGACTAAACTCCGATTATGTACTCCATTATGTAGAGGAACTGGCGGAGACACAGGGCGCAGATGTGAAACGCGCACTGAGGAATTCCATCTGCTTATCCTCCGATGTGAATGCGGCTTACGATCCCACATTTCCGAATGTCTATGAGGAGCGGAATTCCTGCTATTTAAATAAGGGCTGCGTATTGACTAAATATACAGGAAGCCGTGGGAAGTCCTCATCCAACGATGCCAGCGCCGAAGTGATGGCAAAGGTCATCGCCATGATGGATCAGGAAGGCGTGTACTGGCAGATCGGCGAGCTCGGCGCTGTCGATGTGGGCGGCGGCGGAACAATCGCTCAGTATGTAGCGCATATGAACGTGGACGTAGTCGATCTGGGAGTGCCGATTCTTTCCATGCATTCTCCGTTTGAGCTGGCATCCAAGCTGGATGTATATAATACATACAAAGCATTTTTGGCTTTTTACAGGGCTTCCTAAGGGGCTGCGGGGCCGGAAACGGCAGCTGCGTATTCTGAAATTTTTGTTAATTTCGGTAAAAAGCTTTTTTTACATGCTCCGATATGGTATAACTGTCAGGAAGCATTTTATATATTTATTATTTTGGTTAAAGGAAAAGGAACGTATTATGAGAAAATTTTTGAAAGTTGCTGCCTGTGGTCTTATTATGGCGGCAGTTGTGACAGGCTGCTCCAAGAAGGCGGCAGAAGAGACGACACCTGCGGAAACCACTGCCGGGACTACTACGGAGGCCGGTTCAGAAGCGGGCGCGTCTGAACAGCTGCAGATGATGGATTTATCCGGAATCGATAACGGTACTGTGACACTCGGTGATTATAAGGGAATCGAAGTGACCAAGACACCAGTGGAAGTATCTGACGAAGAAGTGGACGCTGCGATCTTATCAGAGCGCGAGAGCAAAACCACCTATGATGATGTGGACCGTGCTGTTCAGGATACAGATAAGGTAAATATTGACTATGTAGGAACAAAGGATGGCGTGGCATTTGATGGCGGTACCGCGCAGGGACAGGATCTTGTGATCGGTTCTCACCAGTTTATTGACGGGTTTGAGAGCGGTCTGATCGGCGCAAAAAAGGGCGACGAGGTGACACTCGACTTAACCTTCCCGGAATCCTACGGCAACGCGGATTTAGCCGGTCAGGCAGTTGTATTCAAGGTAACCGTCAACAACGTACAGGAAAAGAACATGCCGGAATTAGACGAGGCGTTCGTTCAGGAAGTATCTGATTTCAAGACGGTTGACGAGTATAAGGAAAGCAAAAAGCAGAGCCTTCTGGAGCAGAAGGAAGGCCAGGCGCAGGCGGCAGTTGAGAATGATATTCTGAAAGCAGTCGTTGAAAACTGCCAGATCGAGACGACGCAGGAAGCCGTTGATGCGAACTTCAATAATTATCTGCTTAACTATACCAACCAGGCAGCGATGTACGGCATTGATTTAAATACATTTACATCCGCGTTCTACGGTGTGGATGAGGAGACCTTTAAAGAGAACTACGTAAAGAATATTGCAAAGTCTGCGGTTGAGCAGAGACTGGTATTCCACGCGATCGCGGACCAGGAAGGTATTACCGTATCTGACGAAGATCGTGATAATCTTGCGACAGAGATGGGATACGAGAGTAAAGATCAGATGATTGAGTCGGCCGGAGCTTATAACGTGGACGACTATCTGATTTCTACCAAGACCATGAAATTTTTAGTTGATAATGCAGTAATCAAATAAAAAAATCTTACGAGTAGGGGGAACCTTTATGCAGCTTTTAAAGGACAGGATACGGAAAGACGGAAAGATTAAATCCGGCGATGTATTGAAGGTAGACAGCTTTTTAAACCATCAGATGGATATTAAGCTGTTCGAAGAGATCGGAAAGGAGTTTAAGAGACGTTTTTCCGATGTCAGCATCAATAAGATCCTTACAATTGAGGCATCCGGAATCGGCATTGCGTGTATTGTTGCCCAGTATTTTGATGTTCCGGTAGTATTTGCGAAGAAGTCCAAGACGAAGAATATCGCCGGGGATGTCTACACCACCAAGGTGGAATCTTTTACACATGGTAAAGTCTATGATATCATGGTTGCCAAAGAATTTTTAGGCGCTGGAGACAAGGTTCTGCTGATCGACGATTTCCTGGCTAACGGCAAGGCTTTAGAGGGCCTGGCAGCCGTTGTAAAGGATTCGGGAGCGGAGTTAGTCGGTGCTGGAATCGTGATTGAGAAAGGCTTTCAGCCTGGAGGAGACCGTCTGCGTGCGGATGGAATCCGTGTCGAATCCCTTGCAATCGTAGAAAGCATGGATGAAAAAACGGGCAGTATCCGTTTTCGGGGTGATGAATGACGAGCAACAGAAAAGCATTATTTTTTGATATAGATGGGACACTTCTTTCTGAAGTGAACCGGAATGTACCGGAGAGTGCCAAGCGTGCGGTTGCGAAAGCGCGGGCCAATGGGCATCTGGTATTTATCAATTCCGGCCGTACATACAGCCTGATCGGTCCGATCAAGGGCCTGGTTGAAGTGGACGGCTACTGCTGCGGATGCGGCACAAGGGTGATTGTGGATGACGAGGTGCTGTTTTCCTTTACCATTCCCCATGAGCGCGGCCTGCAGATTAAGAAGGACATTTTAAAGTATAATATGGAAGGAATTCTGGAAGGCACGGAGCACTGCTATTTCAGAAAAGCCAAAACCAGATTTACCCAGCTGGAACAGATTCGGGAAAATGTCGAGCGAGACGGCCATGGAGCACCTTATTCCTGGGAAGATGACTGCTATGATTTCGATAAGTTCTGCGTATTCGCAGACGAGCAGAGCGATCTGGCCGGATTTTCGAGGGCGCTGGGGCTGGAATATAACATCATAGACCGCGGAGACGGGTTCTATGAATGTGTTCCGGCGGATTATTCCAAGGCGACTGCCATCGATGTGGTTCTGGAGAAGTACGGAATGGCGCTTGAGGACGCTTACGTGTTCGGTGACAGCACCAACGACCTTCCGATGTTTGAACATGCGAAGAACTGTATTCTCATGGGACACCACGATGTGGAGCTGGAGCCATATGCCACGTTCTTTACAAAGAATGTGGAGGATGATGGAATTGAGTATGCCATGAAGAAGCTGAAGCTGATCTAAGCGGCATGCAGAGCCAGTGCAGCATTGCACTTTCACTGTGATATTCATGCAATGCAGGAGACTGAAGTGATAAGAGAGTAACAGGCGCCACGGCCGTTAATTCGGAGTGGCGCCTGTCTTTGTTTGAAAAGAGGTTGACATTCCCGGGAAAAACAACTAAAGTTAATCGTAGTTTAACAAAGGAATGGGTTAAAGTATGAAAGCAAAAGTGAATGTGATTGTGGCCATGCTGATGTTTGGAAGCATTGGCCTGTTTGTACGGGGGATCGCGCTCCCCTCCAGTGTGATTGCCCTGGTGCGGGGCGTGATCGGCTGCCTCTTTCTGGTCACGGCCGGATGTCTGATGAAACAGCCGGTCAACTGGAGAGCGATTAAGGGCAACTGGCTGGTGCTGGTGCTTTCGGGAGCGGCCATCGGTTTTAACTGGATTTTTCTGTTTGAGGCCTACCGATATACGACGGTGTCGTGTGCGACGCTCAGCTACTATTTTGCCCCGGTGTTCGTGATCCTTGTGTCGCCCATTGTGCTGGGGGAGAAGCTGACAAAGAAGAAGCTGTGCTGCGCGGTAGGAGCGGTCATTGGAATGCTTCTGGTATCCAATGTACTCTTTCTGGAGAACGGTGAAAATGGCCTTCTCGGCATATTCTTCGGCCTGATGGCTGCGGTCCTCTATGCCAGTGTCATGATACTCAATAAATTTATGAAGGGCCTGACCGGCCTGGAGACGACCGCTGCACAGCTGGGCGTGGCGGCTGTCATTCTGCTTCCCTATACGGTGCTGACCACTGCAGAACCGTTCTCTGCGGTCTGGGCGTCCGTTCCGGCGATATCCTGGGTCCTGCTGGCATTTGTCGGGATTGTCCATACCGGAGTGGGATACCTTCTGTATTTTTCGGCTATGAAGAAGCTGCCGGCGCAGACGGTGGCGGTCCTAAGCTATATCGATCCGGTGACCGCGATTCTTTTATCCGCAGTAATACTCAGGGAGACCATGAGCGTACCGCAGATGGTCGGAGCCGCGCTGATTCTGGGGATGACGTGGATGGGCGGCAGGGAGACGCAGGACAGATAAAAGGGAATTTTTCTATGAAATATAAAAGCATTGGAATAATTGTCGGGCAATCATTCCAATGCTTTTTCTCATCCATATAACTTTATTCTGCACTGCTTTCCGATTCTGCGGCCTCGCTGCTCTCAGCCGGAGGCGCTGTTTCCTCATCGGGTATCTGCTTAAATTCCAGATTGTCGAACGCGGTGGCAATACAGATTCCGGTACCACTCGCCATATAGTTAATCTTTACGCGGTCACCCGGCTCTGTGAGGGCCAGTTCATTGCTCAGATCGTAGGAAATGGTAAAGATCTGATCCGGTTTCTCCTTCAGGATCAGCTTGTAGGTGATGCTCTCACCTAATGCCTCACTGGCGATCCGGTAGACCTTTCCTTCAACTTCCTTTGCATTCTGCCCTGTGATGATGCCGTCATTGCTGCTTCCCATAACCTGCCGGAAATTACGGAGCGCGCTGTCGATAGTCTCCCCGGTTCCGACATTCGTATAGTTGGATACGGAGACGAAAGCGTACTGCTTGATCAGACCGGCTCTGTCCTTCAGTGTCATGAAGTACGTGGCCTTTCCGTCCAGATTGATGATCATCGGGAAGGAGGCGGAATAGCCATACTGCTGAACCTTACCCTGGGCGGACTGCTGGGCCGCCATCTCGGTGGCGCCGCTCATCTGGTACATCTTCGGTTCCTTCGTTACCATGTCCACCATGATAAATCCGATGGCGGATTCATCGGAGCCCACGCTGGTGAGTCCTGTGAAGAGGTAGCAGTCGGAGCCGTTGTAGACGATGATGTTGCCCTGGCTGGTTCGGAACTTATCCTGGTTGGAGAAGTTGAAGATACCGTGAACATAGGCGCCCTGATTCTGAATCTGCTGCATGATAAACTCTTCCGGCTGAACGCGGTCTACCCATTCCGGCAGATCATCCACACCGTAGTAATTAGTTTCACCAGTGGAGGCGTTTACAATCGCCACGCCGCTTGCCTCCGGAAGACTGAACAGCCAGCGGTTCTTATAGGTAGTGATTACCCAGTAGGGAACGCCGTCGTCATCCAGTTCGAAGGAGTAATCCGTCATACCCTGGAAGAGGCCGCCCTCAAACAGGCGTACATGGCGGTTTAAGTCGTCCAGCAGGTAGGCATTCTCCTGATACTTAATCTTGTGATCCGTTACCAGATCCACATCGCTTACATCGGTCGCGGATACGACGATGTATCCGGCGGAACCGTCCAGATTCTTTAACCATTTGAAGAAGCCGGAGTGCTCCAGCGGAACAACCCATACCAGTTTACCATTGACCTTCTGGATTACGGGAGTACCCAGTACGACCTGGCTGCCAAGTCCCGGATTCTCGCCGACCTTCTTATCGGCCAGTTCCCTGGCCAGTGCCTTGTCCACGACCGGAAGCTGGTTAAGGGCCAGCGGCTGTACCGTCTCGGTGAACTCCGAGATCTCGGGCTGCCCTAGCTGGTCGCGGTACGCCTTGTAATTAAACAGAGGCATGGAGAGTACCGTGACTGCAAAATACAGCAGCCAGAAAATGATCAGCAGCGTAATTCCTGTTTTAATTCCCTTGACGTTCTTGTCCACGCTGACGGACATGTGGGAGGACTGATCCGTAGTAACACGGATTCCGCCCAGACCAATCAGGAAATTTAAGACGACGTAGGAGCTGAATATAAAACACCAGGCGAATGCGCCATCCGAATACAGCGGATTTAGGTTGGGGCCCTTGACAATGATCATAATCAGGAAAAACAGAGTCAGAGCAAGGTTTAAGAGTAACTTAGTCTTTTTTTTCATGCGAAACTCCCTTTTGAGAAATATTGAATAGTAATAGTACTATTATATTGCAAAATAGAAAAAACACAAGGAAGGTTTCACATTCTGAGTATAAAGATTTTATAAAGATAAAAGAGTGCACGGCTGTACTGGAAAAAAAGTATGATCGGTTGTATTATAGAAATGGAACGCAGATCATGGGAACGTTTCGGGGGCTGTCCTCGGATGGCATCCCTCGGACGCGGGTCACACCATGATCGTACAGAATTTATCAAACTTTATGAGAGCACATGGCCTGTAAGACAGGGCGTGGCTGAAATGGAGGATTTTATGCAGACTTACAAAAATCCGGTATTGTACGCGGACTATTCGGATCCCGATGTGATTCGGGTCGGAGAAGACTACTATATGGTGGCATCTTCCTTTACTTATTTTCCCGGGGTGCCTCTCCTGCATTCGAAGGATCTGGTGCACTGGGAACTGATCAACTACTGTGTAAAGGAGCTGCCGTATGAAAAATACGCGGTGCCTTCCCATGGATCCGGAACCTGGGCGCCGGCGATCCGTTACCACGACGGAACCTTCATCGTGTTTATACCGCTGGTGGACGAAGGGATTCTGGTGGCCAGAAGCCGCGATCCCTATGGAGAATTCCAGCTGAACATGCTATGCGAACAAAAGGGCTGGATCGATTCGTGTCCTTTCTGGGATGATGACGGGAAGGCATACATGATCTTTGCCTACGCGGGCAGCAGGGCTGGGGTTAAGCACCGCCTGATGATGGTGGAGATCGACCCCGACTGCCGGGAACTCATCGGCGAACCGGTCCTGATCTTCGACGGCGAGCAGATCGCCCCAACCACAGAGGGGCCGAAGATGTATAAAAAAGACGGATACTATTACGTTTTAATGCCGTCCGGCGGAGTGGAGAACGGCTGGCAGTCCTGCCTTAGATCCACGTCGGTGTACGGCCCCTACGAGTATAAGATTGTCATGCGCCAGGGCAAGTCCCCCATTAATGGCCCTCACCAGGGCGGCTGGATAACGGCCCCGGACGGAAGAGACTGGTTCATTCATTTTCAGGATGTCCTGGAACTGGGGAGAATCATCCATCTTCAGCCCATGTGTTTCGTGGACGGATGGCCGTTTATGGGACAGGATACGGACGGAGACGGAATCGGCGAGCCTGTGGCAGAATGGAAAATGCCGGCGGAAGGCATGCCGGAGTATGAGATCGCGCGTGCGGATGATTTCTCCTCGGAGAACCTGGGTCTCCAGTGGCAGTGGCAGGCGAATCCCAATCCGGAAAACTATTCCCTGACCGCCGCACCGGGCCATCTAAGGCTGTACTGCCGCAGAAATCCGTACAGGGAGAATCTCCTGTGGTACGCCCCTAATGTGCTGACTCAGATCCCCCAGCAAAAGGAGTTCTCGATGATAGCCAGGCTGGAACTGCACGGAGATAAGAACGGAGATTTCGGCGGCATCGGCATGGTGGGCCATTCCTACGCCTACGCCGGCTTATACCAGGGGCCGGACGGACCGGAGCTTCGCTGCTATGAGGGGACCGTTTCGGAGAAAATGTTCCTCGGTGAAGCGGAGGAGCGCTGTGTCCTTAAGGCACCCGCCGCCGGCAGCAGCCTGTGGCTGAAGCTTTCTGTCTCCGGGGACAAGACATACCAGTTTTCCTGGTCCGCCGACGGCACCGTGTTCCATAAGCTGGAGCCGGTATTTAGGCTGTGCCGGGCCACCTGGACAGGAGCGAAGCTCTGTCTGTGGTCCTGCTCGCGTGAGAATGAGGAATCGGCCGGATACTGCGATTATGAGTGCGTTCTGTTTGAATAAAACAAATATATAAAGTAAAAAAAACTGCTAAAATGAGTTGAATGTATTCCCTTTTGCCGGTATTTGTGATAATATGGAGACAGGCAGGGGGGGATACAGGCATGAATAATAAAGACCGTCAAATAATGGAAATAAGGGCTGATGAACAGTTTATTAAAAATTATCAGGCGTTATATTATGCAATGAATGCCAAACCTGACTGTAAATCAAAGTTATTTGATAAAGACGTTGTCATCACAACGCCGGATTTAAAAATCTTAATAACAGAATAACTGAAAAGTTTAAGGCTCATTATGATAATGCAGGGTTCAGAATAAATGTAAATATTAATTTTAAAGATAGAGAGAGTATAGAATTTGATAGTTGGGCAACTTTCGAAAAATATGATTTAAATATCGAAAAACCAGTAAACAGTATTTTAATTGTCTGGGAATACAATGCGAAATTGCCAGGTTATCCCCTGCCACAAAAACATACTTTGACGGTTAGACTGGCAGATGAGCTGCGGCCGGAGGAGATGCTCAACATAGTCATTTTAGGAAAATTAGAAGAGGTTGATAAAATAGATCAGGAGATATGCCCTATTGTAGCACGTGTTGATTTCATAAATTCTATGTTAGGTGATGAGCTATTATATATTGTGGAATTATGGCAAAAAGGATTATTAGCGCCGGACTTAGAACAACATAAAGTTTATAAAATTTTAAAAAAGTATAATAGAATTATCGCCTATGCTATAAATTATATATCGTTATTCGTTGTGGTATGGTGTGTAATCAAAGTGATTGGAAATGATATCATAAAGCTGGATATTGAAACTTTAGGGGCGATGTCTATTGACACATTTGGTCGATTGCTTCATAGTATAGTATACGGAATCGTATTTTGTATTGCAGCATATAAAATATTTCAGGTAATAGCTAATATTGTATTCACTACGCTGCGATCCAACAGTGATAATCATACTTTTGACATCACCAATGGAGATAAGGTTATTCGGCAAAAGATAGAGCAGGGAATTAAAAGAAAAAAATCTAAGATTGTTGGAAATATTATATTCACATTTATGTTCAATATTGTTTGCAGCGTTCTGGCTAATTACATATCATAAGCGTGAATAAAACATAGGAGATAGAGTACACATAATAGTAAGGAGATACGGTTATGCAGAAATTAGGGAAAGGAATTTTAAAGGTAATTAAAATAATATTAGAATATCTGGATGTATTATTATTTTATGTTAGCGGAACGAATAGCTATAAAGAGAAAAATGAATTTGAAATAAAAAAGTTATATTGAACAAATAGAATGAATTGTTATCCACGGGACATTATAGAAAAATCCAAAAGTCCCCCTGATAGCCGACACCTTTATTGTCTAATGTCTGGCTATCAAGGGGACTTTTTTCTACATGGTTATTGCTCCATTTTTTTCAGGATACTCCTCGCCACGCTGATTCCGTTGGCAGATGCCTGCTGAAGCCCGCGCGTAACGGAGGCGCCGTCTCCGATGGCGCGAAGTCCCGTGACACTGGTCTCGAAATCAGAATTGACTACAACCTTGTTGGAGTAGAATTTTACTTCCACACCGTAAAGCAGTGTCTCGTCGCTGGCGATACCTGGGGTGACTTTGTCTAAGGCCAGCAGCATTTCTTTAATATCGACCATGATGCGGTGCGGGAATACCAGAGATAGATCGCCGGGAACCGCGTCCTTTAAGGTCGGGATTAAGTTGTTGCGGCAGAGACGCTCTTCCGTGGTACGTCTGCCGCGCTGGAAATCGCCGAAGGTCTGAACCAGAATCTTGCCGTCGCAGAGCATATTGCTGAGCTGGGCGATGTGCTTGCCGTATTCGATCGGCGTCTTGAATGGCTTCGTGAAGTTCTTGGAGACAAGAATCGCGAAGTTCGTGTTGTTTGTCTTGTATTCCTTGGACTTATAGGCGTGGCCGTTGACAACGGCCAGTCCGTTTTCGTAGTATTCTGTGGCGACCTCACCGGAAGGATTCGTACAGAAGGTACGCACCTTGTCGTCAAAGGTCGGTGTGTAGTAGACCAGCTTCGCTTCATAGAGGTTCTTGTTTAAGAACTCCATGATCTCGTCGCGGACCTCTACGCGGACTCCGATATCCACCGTTCCGACGCGGGTCTCGATGCCGTGCGCGTCGCAGATGTGGCTGAACCAGTCAGAGCCTTCGCGGCCGATGGCGGATACGATCTCCGGCGCGTAATACGTCTCGCCCTTATCGGTAACGATGGCCTTCGCCTCGTTATCTTCTATAATAATGTCCTTTACCATGGTGTTGAATTCCATCTCAACGCCCTGAGCCAGTAAATGCTCCTGAAGGCGGGTATAGATCTTGTAGCCTTCCTCTGTGCCGAGATGGCGGATCGGACATTCGATCAGTTTTAAGTTGGCGTTAATCGCCTTTCTGCGGATCTCCTGAATCTCTTTCTGCTTGTCGATGCCGTATACATTCGTGTCGGCGCCGAACTTCAGATAGATGTTATCGGATTCCTTTAAGAGCTCCACTGTCTTGTCATACCCCAGAATCTCCGGGAGATTCCCGCCAACGTCTGGAGAGAGTGACAGCTTGCCGTCGGAAAATGCACCCGCTCCGGCAAAACCGGTGGTGATGGAACATGGCTTGCATCCCACGCAAGTCTTGGTCGTTCTCTTCGGACACGTCCTGTTTTCGATTCTGCGCCCCTTCTCGACCATCAGGATCTTTAAATCCGGTTTCTGCTGAATCAGCTCATAGGCACAGAAAATACCGGAAGGCCCAGCCCCGATGATGATGACATCATAGTTACTTGAATTTGAACTCATGAACAACACTCCTTTTCCCATAAAAATACCAACCAGCCTTATAGTCAACTATTACGGTAGTTGGTAGAAACGTTCAACCTATTTTGAACCTATATAAGGTGTGATTCAGTGACACTAGCATTTTACCATATTGGGAGGGGCACCGCAAGATGTGTGGGCGACTAAATTAATGCGTATAAAATAACGGCTTATAAGATTGAAAAAAACATACATATATGGTAAAATTAAAGCCAGGAAAGCACTCATGACAGGAGTGACAGCCTCCCGGAATTGTGAAACCCGTAAGGGAATACATAGGAAAGGAGGTAACGCCTATGACAGCATATGAAGTTCTATCTATCTTTATTGGGATATTAGCATTGATGATGTCCTTTGGAAGCTTGCTTGTAGCGGTTATCGCCTTTTTCGATAAGAGAAATAAGCGAAAATAAAATGCCCACCCTGTCTAGCACACAGGATGGGCGGTGTCCGTAAGGACATTTAACATTTAACGTGGAGCATCCACTTTTGGAGTGGGTGCTTTCTTTAATATTATTATAATTGATTTATACCCAATATTCAAGTTATTTTTAAAATATTTTATGATATACACCGCATCTTCCCCCTTTACATCAAGGTTTCAAACTGTTAAAATGAGTAAACCAGCCAGCGTTAGATACCCCCTACAAGGAAATCTAGCGCTTTTCGGGCGTTATGAAGTCCAATACCCCGCCGCAGGCAACTAGTACTGCATTACGCAATGCAGTACTAGGCATTGGTTCTCGCGGCAGTCGCCGGCCGGACATGCGGGCATGTTCGCCTGGTTCGCTGCCCGCGGAAATAATTGGCATGAACTCAGAGATAAATTAATATAGAACATAGTAAGGAGCGGAAAATATGTATTTGATCGCAGGACTTGGAAATCCAACAAGGGAATATGAAAAAACGAGACATAACGTAGGCTTTGAAGCCATCGATATTCTGGCGGACAAGGCCGGAACGACGGTGACGGAGAAGAAGCATAAGGCGCTGTACGGAAAGGGATATATCGGCGGCCAGAAGGTGATCCTGGCGAAGCCCCAGACGTATATGAATTTAAGCGGGGAAAGCATCCGGGAAATAGCGGACTTTTATAAAATAGAACCGGAGAACATCATCATTCTCTGCGATGATATTAATCTGTCAGAAGGGCAGCTGCGCATACGCTTAAAGGGAAGCGCCGGCGGCCACAACGGCTTAAAAAATATCATCAGCCATCTGGGAACCCAGGAATTTCCGAGAATACGCATCGGGGTAGGCGAGAAACCGCGCGGCATGGACCTGGCGGACTACGTGCTGGGGCGATTCCCGAAGGAGCAGCAGGCAGTTATGGAGGAGGCGTACCGCGACGCGGCGGAGGCGGCCTGCATGATGATCGAGGACGGAGCAGATGCGGCGATGAACCATTATAACAGAAAAAATAAGGAGAATTCATGAGCGATGTGTTTGAAAGTCCATTAAGAGAGCTGAAGGAATTTGAAGATTTAGACCGCGATTTAAACCGGAAAAAAGGGCCGGTTCTGGTCAGCGGCTGTATGGATTCCCAGAAGGTCCATTTAATGTACGAGGCGGCGAAGGAGGTGTCCTGGAAGCTGGTGGTCACTTACGACGACACCAGAGCCAGGGAGATTTACGAGGACTTCCGCAATTTCGAGCCGGGAGTCTCTCTGTATCCTGCCAGGGACTTACTGTTTTTTAACGCGGACATTCACGGAAATCTTTTAACTAAACAGCGTATGGCCGTATTCCGCAGGCTGATGGAGGAGAAGTCCGGCGTGGTCGTCACTACCTTTGACGGGCTGATGGACCATCTGCTTCCGCTGGCCTTCTTACAGAAGCAGATTCTCGAGGTGGGAAGCGGACAGACTTTAGATATCGCAGAGTGGAAGGAAAAACTGGTAGAGCTGGGGTACGAGCGCGTAGCCCAGGTGGATGGAATGGGCCAGTTTTCGATCCGGGGCGGAATCATCGATGTATTTCCGCTGACCGAGGAACTGCCGGTCCGTATCGAACTGTGGGATGATGAGGTGGATTCTATCCGTACCTTCGATATCGAGAGCCAGCGGTCCATCGAAGAACTGGAACGTGTCCTGGTCTATCCGGCCACGGAGATGGTGCTGACGAAGCAGCAGATCGCAGACGGACGGGAAGCGATCGAAAAAGAGGCAAAGAAATACGAGAAAGAGTTAAGGGCGCAGCTTAAGACCGAGGAAGCAGCCCGGATTCATTCCATTATTTCGGAACTCTCGGATGGCCTTAAAGAGGGCTGGAAGCAGCACGGCCTGGACGGATATATTCATTATTTCTGCCGGGACAGTGTGTCATTTCTCGACTATTTCCCGGAAGAGGACACGGTCATCTACTTAGACGAGCCGGAGCGGTTAAAGGAAAAGGGCGCTACGGTGGAGGAAGAGTTCCGGGAGAGCATGATATCCCGTCTCGAGCACGGATATCTGCTTCCAGGACAGACGGGACTGCTCTATCCGGCCAGGGAGATGCTGGCGAGGACTCAGAAGAGCCGCACCGCGTATCTGACCGGCCTGGAGCAGAAACTCTCCGGATTTACAGTAAATGGAAGATACAGCCTTTCTGTGAAAAATGTGAACTCCTATCAAAATGGATTTGAACTGCTGATCAAGGATCTGACCAGGTGGAAACGGGAGGGATACCGTGTAATCCTTCTTTCCGCCTCCAGGACCAGATCCAGCCGTCTTGCCAGTGACTTGAGGGAGTACAACCTGCGGGCATGGTGCCCGGATGAGAGCCGGGAAGAGGTGGAAGTAAAGCCGGGTGAGATCCTGGTAACCTACGGAAACTTACACCGCGGCTTCGAGTATCCGATGATCAAGTTTATCGTGATCACGGAAGGCGACATGTTCGGCGTCGAGAAAAAGAAGCGGAAGAGGAAGAAGACCACCTACGAGGGGACGAAGATTCAGAGCTTTTCCGATCTGTCCGTGGGGGACTATGTGGTTCATGAGGACCACGGCCTCGGTATCTACCGCGGAATTGAGAAGATCGAACAGGACGGAGTCATCAAGGATTACTTAAAAGTAGAGTATGGAGACGGAGGCAACCTCTATCTGCCCGCCACACGCCTGGACGGAATCCAGAAGTACGCCGGTTCCGAGGCGAAGAAGCCGAAATTAAACCGTCTCGGCGGAGACCAGTGGAACAAGACGAAGACCAGGGTGAAAGGCGCGGTTAAGGAGATCGCCAGGGACCTGGTGCAGCTATATGCAGCCAGACAGGACACCCAGGGCTTTCCGTACGGGCCTGATACGGTATGGCAGAAGGAATTCGAGGAGATGTTCCCTTACGAGGAGACGGAGGACCAGCTGGACGCCATCGATGCCACCAAGGGCGACATGGAGAGCCGGAAGATTATGGACCGCCTGATCTGCGGCGACGTGGGCTACGGAAAGACGGAGATCGCCCTGCGCGCCGCGTTTAAGGCGGTGCAGGACGAAAAGCAGGTGGTGTATCTGGTGCCAACCACGATTCTGGCCCAGCAGCATTACAACACCTTTGTCCAGAGAATGAAGGATTTCCCGGTGCGTGTGGATCTGATGTCCCGGTTCCGCACACCGGGCCAGGTGAAGAAGACGCTGGAGGATTTAAAACGTGGACTGGTGGATATCGTGATCGGCACCCACCGCGTGCTGTCAAAGGATGTCCAGTTTAAGGATTTGGGGCTTCTGATTATCGATGAGGAGCAGCGGTTCGGCGTGGCTCACAAGGAGAAGATCAAGAAGCTGAAGGAAAATATCGATGTTCTCACCCTGACCGCGACTCCGATTCCCAGGACGCTGCACATGAGCCTGGTGGGAATCCGCGACATGAGTGTGCTGGAGGAACCTCCGGTAGACCGTATGCCCATCCAGACGTACGTGATGGAGTATAATGACGAGATGGTCCGGGAGGCCATTAACCGGGAGCTTTCCCGCGGCGGCCAGGTGTATTACGTATACAACCGCGTCAGCAACATTGACGAGGTGGCAAACCATATCGCCAGTCTCGTGCCGGAGGCCTCAGTGACCTTCGCCCATGGCCAGATGCACGAGCATGAGCTGGAGCGCATCATGTTTGATTTCGTCAATGGGGAGATCGATGTGCTTGTCTGCACCACCATCATCGAGACGGGACTCGATATTCCCAATGCCAATACGATGATCATACAGGATGCGGACCGCATGGGACTTTCCCAGCTGTACCAGCTGAGGGGGCGCGTGGGCCGGTCGAGCAGGACTTCCTATGCGTTTCTCATGTACAGACGTGACAAGATGCTCCGTGAGGAGGCGGAGAAGCGTCTCCAGGCCATCCGGGAGTTTACGGAGCTGGGTTCCGGCATCAAGATTGCCATGCGTGACCTGGAGATCCGCGGGGCGGGCAATGTTCTGGGCGCGGAACAGCACGGCCATATGGAAGCGGTCGGGTATGACCTTTACTGTAAGCTGTTAAATCAGGCGGTATTGGAATTGAAGGGCCAGCGGAGGGAGGAGGACACCTACGAGACTGTGGTGGACTGCGATATCGACGCTTATATCCCCACCTCTTATATTAAGAATGAATATCAGAAGCTGGATATTTACAAGAGGATTTCCAGTATTGAGAATGAGGATGAGCACATGGATATGCAGGATGAGCTGATGGACCGTTTCGGAGATATTCCGAAGCCGGTTGAAAATCTCCTGCACGTGGCGGCCATCAAGGCGCTGGCTCATGGTGCTTACGTGACCGAGGTGAACATCAACAGCCAGGAGATCCGGCTCACCATGTATCAGAAAGCGAAGCTTAACGTGGCGGGCATACCGGCTATGGTGGAGCGGTACCGCGGCGATTTGAAGTTCCATATGGCGGATGAACCGTACTTTACGTTCATCGACAGACGGAAAAACCAGACCACGGCCGGCATGATGGAACAGGCGGAAGAGCTGCTGAAACAGTTGCGTGAATTGACAGAAAAATAAAGAGTATTCTGAAAAGTGTTTATAAAAATTTAAGCTTGCGATGGTTGCTATTAGCCTATTTTATGATATAATAATAGTAGAAGAAGGGATGAAAATCCCCAATGCATGCTATATTTCCATAATCATAAAATATAAGAAAGGTGGTAACCATGGACGTTTTAGGTATGTATCTTCTGCAGAGAGTTTCGAATGAGCTGACCATTCAAAGGAATGAATCATTTGAGAACAGATTTGTAGCTCCGGTTCCTGACAGCACGGCGGCAAGGGTGACGCATGAGGCGTATGTATGCTCCTCAAAGGACGTATCACCAAGGGTCACGAAAGGAGCGTTCTGATTCAGACAATGAAGATTGCGAAAGAGTAGTAGGAGTTTCGTAAGCAGGCGGCTGTTCCGGGTTCTGTAAGGAGCATGCTTAAAAGATTTTGAAAGGAAGCTGCTGCACCGGCTTTGTAAGACCAGCGGTGCGCAGCTTCTTTTTATCGGGTAAAATGATAGAAAATACGATACGGGGAAAGGATACCATTTATGAAGCAGAATTACATCCTGTATGCAGGAAGCTATGCAGCGGCAGAGGAGGCCGGAATTCACGGGTACAGGCTGATCCGGGGAGAAGGCGGGGAGCCGCGGCTCACGGAAGTTTTTGCGGCCGCAGGAGTGTCGAATCCGTCGTACCTGGCGGTTTCCTCCGATGGCCGGTTTTTATACTCCGTTATGGAGGACATGACTTATGAAGGAAGGACCGGAGGCGGTGTGGCTGCGTTCCGGATTCACGGCGATTCGCTGACGCTTCTTAACACACGGGGAACGGAGGGGACGCTGCCGTGTCATCTGCTTCCCGATGAGAAGCGGGGCTTTCTGTACGCAGCCAACTATATGAGCGGCAGCGTATCCATGTTCCGGTTAAATGCGGATGGCTCCATCGGGGAACTGTGTGATTTGAAACAGCATTCCGGCCATGGACCCAATAAAGAGAGACAGGAGGGGCCTCATGTTCATTATGCAGGGTACTCTGCGGATGAAGCTGGTCTCTGGTGTGTGGATTTAGGGATCGACCGGATCAAATATTACAGGATCGATAAAGAGAATGGGAAGCTGGAACCGGACGAGAAGCGTGATATTGTATTTCCGGGAGGTACGGGACCGAGACATTTTGTCTTAAACGGTGAGAAGAGAGAGCTGATGTATGTGGTGAGTGAACTGAGCTCAGAGGTATTTGTGATTCAATGCAGCGGCGGAGAAAACCGTATCCTGCAGAGAGTCTCCACACTGCCGGAGCAGGCGGAGAACAGCACGTGTGCGGCCATTCATTTATCCGGCGACGGGCGTTTTCTCTGTGCGTCTAACCGGGGGCACGACAGCATCGCGGTGTTTGCGGTGGACGTCGGTACCGGACTTCTCACGTTCACCGGGCGGACCGGGACGAGGGGGAAGACGCCCAGGGATTTCTGCCTTTGCGGGGACGTAATCCTTTCCGCGAATCAGGACAGCGATACGATTACCATGTTTCGATTTGATGAAGAAAATGGAAAAATCGATGACATGGATGAGGAGATCCGCTGCGGATCGCCGGTATGTCTGATCGGCGCAGCGGAACGGTGAGGAGAAGACAGGCAGGAAGAATATAACAGAACAGCCATCAACCACAAAATCTGATCGTATTTGCGCCAGTTCAAAAGAACTGGCGCATTTTCTTACGCCAGACTCTGCAGTCATGATACTGCGGAAGCCGCATTCAGAGCGGTCTTCACGGCTGTAAATCAATTTTAAAAACCTCATTCGATGGAAAATGACAGGGATATATTACGAAAAATGGCAGACATGAGTATAAATCTCAGCGTTCGTAGCAAAATAGTATCAGTGATATAAAATTGTACACCATGGAGGAGTTTTATATGAAAGCAACAGGTATTGTAAGGAGAATTGATGACCTTGGCCGTGTGGTAATCCCGAAAGAAATCAGGAGAACCCTTCGTTTGAGAGAGGGTACGCCGTTAGAGATATTCACAGACAGGGAAGGCGAAATCATTTTAAAGAAATATTCACCGATGGTTGAACTGACGGCGTTTGCATCCCAGTATGCGGAAGCTATGGCACAGACGACAGGACTTACCGTCTGCATCAGTGACAGGGACCAGGTGATCGCGGTTGCCGGTGGTTCGAAAAAGGAACTGCTCCAGAAGACGATCAGCAAACAGCTGGAAAACGTAATTAATGAAAGAACCGTATTGCTGGCTGGAAAAGATGATAAGAATTTCACTCCCCTGACAGGAGAAGCCCTGGAAGGGATCACAGCCCAGGTGATCGCGCCGATCATCTGTGAAGGCGATGCGATCGGGGCGGTTGCTTTGTTAAGCCGAGAGCCCAGAGCAAGATTCGGAGATATGGAAACGAAGCTGGCCACGACGGCAGCAGGATTCCTTGGAAGACAGATGGAAGGCTGATAACAGCCGTAAAAAAGGAGGTGACAGAGATGGCAGCGTATGATCCGAAGGAAGATGATTACGGTGATGGAGACATTCCCGAAGTGGATACAGAACCCTACAAGGACGGCTTCTATGTGGAGCCGCTTCCCGAGTCCACACGTCCCAGAAGGGACGGCCCCGGCGGGGACTGATGATGAAAAATGAAAACGGCCTGTCAGCTTCATGGCGACAGGCCGTTTTGTTTAATTGATTATCTGATCGCCGTCCTTGATGCAGTAATTGACGCGCACGCCCAATTCCTCCATCCACTGACGGGTCTCCAACGTCTTCCAGTCCCCGCTTCCGATACCGCCGCCGTTGTCGTTGTCCCAGAGCCACTGCGGGCAGGGCCATAAGGCGATCTGAGGATTGATGGCTGCGTAGACATCGCGGTTTACGCCGTACTGTCCGTGATGGGACATCTGTACGATATCGCTCTTAAGCTCGGCGGTCGTGTGCTCGTTCATTAAGAGCTGTCCGCCTTCCGGTCCCAAGTCGCCCAGAACCAGGATGCTGACGCCGTTTAAGTAAAACTTAAAGACGACGGAGCTGTTGTTGACAGAGGTGGCATCCAGCAGATACGGATCATTCATGACGACGGCCCGGATATCGCCCAGCTGTATTTCCTGGCCCTTGGTGATGTCGCCGTGAAGCTTCTCCGGCGGAAGCTTTGCCAGGGCGTCCCGAAGGCCAACTACGAAGTCGCCGCGTCCGGAACCGTGGGTATCGTACCATTCCTGGTCTGTAAATTTGTAGTAGACGTTGTCAATAGTGATCTGGCTGTCCGGATTATTTAAAATCTCAATCAGGGCGCCTGCATGGTCGGAATGGGGATGGGTGATGAACCAACCGGAGACATGGCCTCCCTTGGAGCGGATCACATCGAGTAAATGGGCGGAATCACTGTCCCAGCCGCCGTCAATGACGACAAGAGTGCCATCCTTTGACTGCATGACCATGGACAGCATCTGACGGTTGCCGTGGTCAGCCAGCAGAGACAGGCTTCCGCCGTCAAAGAGCTGGCTTCCCGGCCCGATGGACAGTTTGGAAGAAAACCCCATACGCTGTATGGCCGGCTGTCCTTCCGTTCCTTCTGCAGCCACGGGCTGTCCGATAAAGCTGGTCAGTACAATATTTAAAAACAGAATTCCCGCGGCTATTTTTTTCCAGATATTAAATGATTTCATGTTTCCCTCCGGTTTCTTTTTTGACTATCCCTTATTATATAAGATTGTCCCCGTTTTTAACAGGTGGAGGCGCGAATTGTCAGGAAATCTTCAGAAATGGCGAAAGCTGCCGCTGTTATTGAGAAAAAACATGCATTAAGCTCTCTTTTCTGCCGGCACAAGGATATGGGAAGCCTGTATCCCGCCGCGGCAGATGGTGTTGTGCGCGATCCGGTTCACTTCGCTGTCGAAACCATTTTCTGTATTACTGTTTGGAAACATAAAATTTTTTGCGCCGGAGGTAACGGTAAAACGCATCCGGTGGCCGGCTTTGAAGGTGTTGGAGAGCTTTGTGGTTCGAATGCGCACCTCATAGATGCCATCCGGTTCCATAAATTCCGGTTTTTCAAAGCTGTTTCTGTATTTTACATCCATGACACCGTCCGCCAGCTTAATGGAGATTCCGTTTTCATCCACATCCGTGATCCGCACGAATAAATCGGTGTCAGGACAGTCGGAGGAAAGATAAAGGACTGCGGTGATGTCTCCGGTCACGGTCAAATCGTGCTCCAGCACCGGTGTGGTGTAGCACAGGATATCATCGCGTTTCTCTTCTTCGGTGTAGTCTTCCGGCACCTCCAGCTCATTTTCGGAAACGTCTATGATGTGTGCGGCGGGAGAGTCGGGATCGTAATCGTAGGAATCGGATTCCTGCCTTTGAGGTTTACATAATGTTAGAGCCTCGCGGTCCAGATACCAGACGGTGGGAACGGTTTCCGGCAGAGGCCAGTGCTTTCCGGTCTTCCAGCAGTTGTCACCCAGTGTATAGTATTCCACTGGCGCGGTGGTTTCGATGCCGTTGTCTTCACCCTTTAAAAAGTGATCCAGCCACGCAAAGCACAGGAGATCCATATCATAGCGCAGTGCGCGTTCTCCCATAAAGATGCCGTGGATGTCGTAATTGGCGTTGCCGCTGTGTTTCCAGGGGCCGAGAACCACCTTGTACGATCCGGTGGGATAGAAATCGTCGATCAGCTCCAGCGCTTCCGTGGTCCCCATTCCATTGTCGTCAAACCATCCGGACATGACGAGGGCGGGAACGACATGGCCGCAGCTGCGCTCTCTCCAGTTGGCTTTCCTCCAGAAATCGTCGTAGTCGGGATGCCTCAGCCATTCGTTTAAGAATGGGACATCGATGCCCAGCGCCTTTTTGGCCATGTCCCGGATGGGCCGCAGCTTTAAGACCTCTTCCCAGT
>NZ_JBKVCZ010000040.1:47126-49647 GCF_046966825.1 Hungatella sp.
ATGATGCGGTCCTCGCGGAACCGCTGCTCCGTCATGGCGAAGTTCCAGGCCATGGAGCCGGAGGTGAAGCAGCCGCCCCGTCTGGGGAGATCGATGAAGGGGCTTCCCGCGCAGACACTGCTTAAAATGGCTTTCAGATGGGGATTGCCACTGGCCGCCGCGGCCCATTGAACGTACCCGAGATAGGAGCCGCCGGTCATTCCCACGTTTCCGTCACTCCACGGCTGTGCGGCAATCCAGTCCAGGGTGTCGCTGCCGTCCTCGACTTCATAGTAATTCGGCATCCATTCGCCGGTGCTGTCCTCTCTGCCCCGGACATCCTGTACGACGACCGCGTAGCCGCGCTGTACGAACCGGTAGTACTGCTCTGCGCCGTCGCGCTTACCGTAGGGGGTGCGGACCAGGACTGCCGGTACCTGGGTGGGGAACGGCCCGGAACATACTGCGGCGGGGTCCAGCACATGTTTGGAGACGATCGTGCCGGGAAGATAGACGTCTGTAGCCAGCAGCTCACCGTCTGCCGTCGGGATCATGTGGGTTCCGGCAAAACGCACCGCGCAGACCGGTTTGTCGCTCCATTCTTTCAGAATGGTATGTTCTTCCATTCCAGCCAATACCAGGACTCCCGTATAATCCCGCCCGGACATCTGTACAGCGTAAAGCTGTCCGTCTGATACGTACAAATCCAGCGGAAACTTGACTTCTCTCTGTATGTAAGAGTCGTGTATGCAGGAGTCATGTATGCAGGAGTCATGCATATAAGCTTCATTCGCCTGCAGGCCGTCTCTGCTTAACCTGCGGGTAAAGACCTGCCCTTTTGACGTGGTGAAACGCTCTTCTCCTGCCCGTGCATGGGTCTCATATTCCGGAAGCGATTCGAAGAAGCGGCGTATCTTCCTGCGGCAGAGCACTTCGTAAAAATCATCGTTGTGAAACGGTTCTTCTCGGTTAAAGGTGTTGGTGAATACGTCCAGTGTCTGATGATTCAGTTCCTTTCCGTCCTCGTTCTGATCGCGGATTATCCCGTAAAGGATCCCTGAAAAATAAAAATTCCATTGTTTCATTGTCTTATTCCTCCTGTCTCTGTTTTTGATTATAAGGGATATGAAGTAATCTGGAAACCAATAATATGGGAATTATTTCAAAAAAAGATTGACAGACGACGCTTCCTCCTGTACAATAGCACGCAAAACATAGCAAAGAGATATGAATACTATGAATCGAACGTGTTCCGCATGAGGAACGGGGAAAGGATGGATGCATATGTCAGAGAAAAAGAAATTGAGGTTTGAAACATTACAGATCCATGCCGGCCAGGAGGAGCCTGATCCGGCTACAGGGGCCAGGGCGGTTCCGATCTACCAGACCACGTCGTATGTATTTAAAAACTGCAAAGAGGCGGCGGACCGTTTCAGCCTTTCGGATGCAGGCAATATCTACGGACGCCTGACCAATCCGACAGAGGATGTGCTGGAACAGCGGATTGCGGCTTTAGAGGGCGGCAGCGCGGCGCTTGCCGTGGCCAGCGGAGCGGCGGCTATCGCCTATACCTTTCAGGCGCTTGCCAGGGAAAGCGATCATATTGTGGCGGCTTCCACCATCTATGGAGGCACCTACAATCTGCTTGCACACACGCTGCCGGAATTCGGCGTGACGGCCACCTTTGTAGATCCCGACGAGCCCGGGGCGTTTGAGCGTGCCATCCGCCCCAATACAAAGGCCGTCTTTATCGAAACGCTGGGAAACCCCAATTCCAGCATCATCGATATGGAAGCCGCGGCCGCTGTGGCCCATGCCCATAAAATTCCCCTGATTGTGGATAATACCTTTGCTACCCCGTATCTGTTCCGCCCGCTGGAGCACGGGGCTGATATTGTGGTGCACTCCGCAACCAAATTTATGGGTGGTCACGGTACGGCGCTGGGAGGCGTTATCGTGGAAGGCGGAAGCTTCGACTGGGAGGCCTCAGGCAAATTCCCCAGTCTTGTGGAGCCGAATCCCAGCTACCACGGCGTCAGCTTTACGAAAGCGGCCGGACCGGCGGCCCTCGTGACGAAAATCCGCGCAGTACTTCTGCGGGACACGGGTGCTACCCTGGCGCCTCTGCACGCGTTTTTACTGCTTCAGGGACTGGAGACGCTGTCACTGCGTGTGGAGCGCCACGTCTTTAATGCTGTCCGGGTTGTGGAATACTTAAATGCGAATCCCCACGTAAAGAAGGTAAACCATCCATCACTCCCCGACAGCCCGTACCATGAACTCTACAACCGGTATTTTCCGGAGGGAGCCGGTTCCATCTTCACCTTTGAGATAGAGGGCGGGGCGGAGAAGGCAATGGAATTTATCGACCATCTGAAGATATTTTCCCTTCTCGCCAATGTGGCCGATGTTAAATCTCTGGTGATCCACCCGGCCAGCACCACACACGCCCAGATGACGGAGCAGGAACTTGCGGACAGCGGCATCAGGCCGGAGACCATCCGGCTCTCCATCGGAACCGAGCATATAGAAGATATTATTC
>NZ_JBKVCZ010000041.1:0-48913 GCF_046966825.1 Hungatella sp.
CGGCCTCCGTCCCCTTCCTGCTCTCCTCAAGCTCTTTGGCGTAGCATTCGCCAAACCATTATTTACAGCTTTCGCCTCGCAAAGTCCACAAACTTAAACTTATCCGGGCGGTGGCGGGACTCCGTAAACTGGAACAGCGTGGAATCTTCCAGATACGTATAGCTCTTTACCACAACGATCATATCGTAGTTCTTTATATCCAAAAGGCGGCGGTCTTCATCTCCCGCCATCTGTACCGTAATCTCCTTCATGGCGAAACCGATCTTTAAGCCCACCTCCTGCTCCAGATACTCATAGACGGAATCCTGGGCCGCCCGAAGCGGAAGATTATCCACCACCTTTCTGGAGAAATAATCCTTATCGATGATGATCTTTTCCCCCTCTATCTCCCTGACCCGCTCCAGAACAAATGCTTCGTCCTCGGGGCCGATCTGCAGGGCCTCCATCAGCTTCGGGTCATTCTTAACGATCTCTAAATTTTCCACGTACGTTTTTGGCTTCGAATCGGAGAAACGGTATATCTCCTTGAAGCTGGCGATCTCCGACACCGGGAAGTTAAATTTATTCTTGTCCAGAACGACCGCAGGCTTCCCCTTCGCCTTTCTGATAAATCCGTCCTGTACCAGCAGGTCCAGCGCCTTTCTGACCGTATCGCGGGACGCGCCGTACAATTCCATCAAATCGCCTTCGGAAGGAAGCTTGTCCCCTGCCTTATATTCCCGCTTTTCAATCTGAGCCTGCAGCTGGTTGTAAAGATGTTTGTATTTACTCTCCATAATTGACCTCACTTTATTCGAATCAAGAAACTACAGCGAACCAAAACCATATAACTCCTGTATGTATTTTAACATATACGTACAGCTTAGTCAACGCAAAATAAAGATACAAAACAGCACTCCTCCGCGTAATAACAGAAAAAAGGTTCGTCGTTAAAACGAACCTCCATCCGAAATTACCACGTCAGAAGCGTCAATGGATCCTTCTCCGCCTCCGTCACCACCCATGGAACCGATACCGCTTCCGATCCCACCGACCCCCGGAAGCTCCTGCGCCGCCCGCTCCTCTTCCCAGCTCCGGTGCTTACCCGTCCCCAGAATATAGCAGGTGTCTGCAAGGCCTTCCCGTACAAGACTGTAATCGGCCCCATACCTGGCGGCCCTTCTCTTCTTCATCTCCAGCCTGATCTGCAGAACCTTCTTTTCCTTTCGTGCCTTCTCCGCATGCTTCTTTTGAAGCTTCAGGCTGCTTTCCCGGTCCAGCCGCCGGATCTTTCTGCTTCCTCTTGCCAGAAGCTTCTGGAGAGAGCGGATCGCCCTGTCGGCCTTCGTCCTCTCCTCCTCGTCTCCGAAGCAGGCCGCCAGCCTTAGATTTCCGATGCTCCGGTGAACGTCTCCCAGCACCTTCTGTACCTGGCCCTTTGTCCCCGCTCTGGCAAGGCTCCCATAATGACCGCTGGTCGCATAGGAACTTACTGAGGCCTTTTTTACATTTATTTCTGATTCCAGCTTCTGCTTTTCCCGACTGCCCGGAAAGCCGGTAATGCCTGATGTGCCATCTTTCTGACCGGACTTCTGCTTTCCTGCTGCCGGCACTGCCCACGTCTTTTTACCGGCTGCGTCTAAACACGCGCCCTCGCTCGCGTTGGCGCTTCCACCCATCGCCAGTCCGCACTCCGTCTCCTTAGAACAGCCTTACATCGTTCATATTCTCCGGCATCCCGCCCCATCCGCTTCAGGAAATCCGTGGTGACGACCAGAAAACGCCCTTTTCCCAGCGAAGCCGCCAACTGTTTTAAGTCGCGGACCTCCTCCCGGTCCCGGATCAGAATCGTCACACCCGGATAATCTTTTTCCAGAACACGCAGATAGTCAAGCACCGCTTCTTCCGAAACCGGCCCTCTGTCCTCGGCCCCAAACGCCACCGTGTCAGAAGTTCCGGCCCGCACTGCCTCTTTCGCCGCGTTTCCGCCGTACGTGATACTCTTACCGCCTCTTACCTCAGCCGCGCCCTGACTTCCCATAGGATACGGCAGTCCATTTTCCGTTTCCGGAATCCCCGTTTTACCGGTTCCCGGCCGCCAGGTGATTCGGCTGGCCGCCCCCATTTTCACACCCTCCACCTCCAGCTCCCTTCCGGCGGCTGAAACCGCCCAAATGCCGTGTCTGTCTGAGAAAATAGTATCACACCGGGGTGGTAAAATCAATGTTGATATTCTGCATCATTTATAGAGCAGAGAGTCCGGCTTGCCGGACTCGCACGCCCGAGTGCGGTCGCTTCAGCGGCCATATTTCTTTAGCGCGCAGTACGCAGGCCCCGGAAAAGCAACATACAGAAGACTGCCTGTACCGGTATTTCACCGATGGCAGGCAGTCTTCTGTATGTTGTTTCTCACATCATCATCTACACTCTGACCTTAATCACAATCTTCTTCACATAGCATGCCTCTTTTGCCTGGCATCTCGGCTTATGTGCGTCCTCCGGAGCCACGACGATGCAGTCTCCCGCCTTTAACAGGACCGTACCCGCTTCCTCGGGTTCGCAGAAAAACACGATGTCATTCGTCTCATCATAAGGAGCCTCTTCCGTCAGATCCGCACGTTTCGCATAGCCGAACTGTTCCTCGCCTTCCACCACATACTGGATATCGAAATATCGGTTGTGCGCTTCGAACTTACACGTATCCGCCTTCAGAGAAGTGTATTCCTGAACGCTGGCGTAAATGTCATCGCCGTCAATATCCACTCTCCCAACGGCCAGCGCCTTCAGATCCGTAGTCCGTAAAAATTCATAGCCCCTGCGGAATTTCTCAGCCAGATAGTCGTATTTCTCCACTACATTCAAATTACCTGTCAGCATGTCTCTTCCTCAACTTTCCCGCCGTTCTCTCCGGCGATTTCCATGATTTCCTCAAAAAGAGCCGTAGCCGCCGCCCCATGATATCCATACATCAGAAGAACATCGAGCACGTAGGGAGAAAACGGAAGCTTAAGCAGTTCCTCTGCAAACGCCATACCGGCCATCTCACCGAGACAGACGAGACGGGACTTATTGGAAAATGGTTTCCGCCACAGCTCCACTCTCTCCGTCTTCGTATAGATGACATCCTCCTTCTTGAACTCCACCGCATGGAAGATCTCATGGGCCAGAAGTATATCGAAAATCTTCACATCTCCCAGGAGATCCGCGAGGCCTTCCGAAGCCGCCAGCGCTTCCGCCTTTTCAACCGCGTCCATAAATATGGTTACCTCGTCCGGTTCCACATACTGTGCAAAAGTAACCTGGCCACCGCCCACAGGTGTATCGGGAGTCGTCACTTGCAGCTTCATAGAGGCCGCTGCGGATTTTGCCAGACTGTCCGGCACTTCCAATACGACTTCTGCCGCCGCCAGCGCCGCCTCTTCTCTCCCGCAGGCTTCCGCCTTTCTCTGGTACTGAAGCTTCTGCTCCCGGTCAAATTTGCCCTCCAGCGGCTCTCTCGACCAGGCGTAAAGCCCCCAGGCTTCCCGGTCCAGTGAGAGAAGGCGTTCCATCATCGGACGAAGCGGAAGCACCTTCCCCGTATCTCCCAGACCCAGATCAGGCATTTCAGCCTTTCCGAACAGACTGCCCGCCAAACGTTTTGCACCATTTAAAGCCACAGCGCACTCCCCTTTCTTCTATATAAATAATATCAGAGACCAGTACTGCATTGCATAAGTTTCAGTGAATGCAGTACTGACTCACCGGACTCTGCGCCGGAGTGTACTCCTGGCAGGAGGCATTTCCTGTAACAGGAGCACTTACCAGTACCGGAAACAGCTCTTTCTCTTCTATTCTACAACTGATTCTTCGCGCCGACAATAATAATATCATCGGAAGAGTCGATCATCTGCATTTCCACATCCATCAACATCAGAATCTGTTCCAGTTCTCCGGATCCGTTAAAGTCCATGACCCGCGCGCCGACACAGAGATAGTAGTCCGGCCGCAGAATGGCGTCCGCCTTAAATATGGCCAACTCTTCCCACATCTTCGATACAATGCTCCGATATGAGGACGCTTTCGTCAGAACGACTTCGCCATCGGTTCTCTGGACCTTGATAAAGCCTTTCTTATCCAGAATGCGAAGCGGATTTCTGCCCTTTCCTTCCATATTATAAACGTAGAAGCTGGCCGTCTGGCCGACGAGCCGGACATCGGCAGGATTGGCCCGCAAGTCTTCCGCCGCCAGAGTCCGCGCCTCTTCCTCCGTGCATTCTTTTAATAAGTCGGTAGTCTTCACTTCCGTGGAGCCCAGCGCAATGGCGGTAAGCTTGGAAGTTTGAGGGTCGATTTCGATGTGAACCTCCACGGAATCCGGCGCCGCACCACTCTCCACCGCCTTGTCAACAGCTTCACGCTTGATGCTTCTGATGTCCTCCGGTGTCGGACTGGGAACCACGCGTTCTACCACATCCCGAACCATGGCCAGCGCCACGCCGATCGAGGAAATGACTTCCGCATTTTCCGGAACGCTGTACTTAATATTCATTTTATCCGCACAGAATCCGATCAGTGACGTCGCGCCGCCGCCTACGCCAACCAGGGAAATCTGGTCGTGCTCCAAATGGTATTTCGCCGCCAGATCCAGGATGATCGGTTCAATCTTCTCGTACGCCCTGGTAAGAATCTGTCTCGCCACATCTTCCACCGTAACACCTAAGTAATCCGCAATCGGCTGCATCGCCTTTCTGGCTGCGTTTACATTTCCATGGGAGAAATCCTTCTCCGTTACCAGCCCCAGTACGTTAGCCGCGCAGCTGTTGGTGATCGTCACCCTTTTGCCGCTCTTTAAGCGGATCGCCACATAGTCATCCGGATCCCCCTCCTTGGGAGAGAAAAATTCCAGCTTCGGTTCCACGATCTCATCCTCGTCGGTAAATACCGCATAATCCAGCCCCGCAATATGAGCGGAACGCGGTCCCACATCGTGAACCCCGGTCTTGTTCACACGGATCATGCTGCCCCCGGCCACACCGAGCACGCGCACATCCAGAGAACTGATATAGGTTCTGTGTCCGCCGACGATGGAGTAATCGATGGCAGGACGCCCATTTTTAATGACACCGATATTGGTCGTCGTACCGCCCACTTCAAAATACACTCCGTTGGAGGCGCGCAAGTACATAAGCGATCCCATGACGCTGGCGGCAGGTCCCGACAGCATGGTCAGAACCGGGCGCTTCTTCATCTCATTGATTTCCATAACGCCGCCGTCTCCGCGCATGATCATCAGCGGAACCTCCACGCCGGCCTCACGGACGCTGCTCTCGGTGCTGTTGGCAGTGTTCAGCATTTTCGGCAGAATACTAGCGTTGATTGCGGCCGTTCTCGTTCTCCTCGTCAGTCCGTAAAGCTTCGTGATGTCGGAGGCCAGTGTCGTCTCAAATCCCATCTCGTCATGGGCAATCTCATAGACGAACTGCTCTCCCGCGATGTCATCCACGCCGTAGGCATCCGACGCAACCATAACCTGGGCGCCTTCCGCTTTTAATTCCTCCACAGCCTTTCTCACGGTATCCTCATCCACTTCGTCATCCTTTAAATACCGGTTTTTGATAACAATCTTTCTGCCGGATCCTAAATCGATATCCTTCAGCTTCGTCTGAGCGCGGGAGAGAACGCCCTCCATGCCCTTCGGCCCCATGCCGACCACTCCGACAGTCGCCACATCGCCCTCAATCAGAGCGTTGGTAGCCTGGGTGGTGCTGTGCGCCACGAAAATCACGTCCTCCGGAGCGATATCATTTTCCCTTAAGCAGTTCTGAAACGCGGCTACAACACCGGCCGCCACACCACTCACATCGTCATGTGTCGTCTTAACGGAAGATTTTCCGATAATCTCATGTGTCGCATTGTCAATGGCTACCGCCTTCGTATGGGTTCCGCCTACGTCAATGCCCATTCTCACTAATCTTTTTCCCATGATAATTTACTCCTTTTCGTTAACCGAACATCACAAATGTGACAATCTGTAAGATCACGCAGATAATCCAGCCGCATACGACGCTCATCTTTAAGAAATCCCTGGTGGAAACCTTGGCATAGCTGATTCCCCATACGATCCAAGACTGCGTGATACAGCAGGAAACGTTCATGACCGTCGTAGACGCAATCATGAGAGGCGCCAGAAATGCGGTGGAAAATCCGATTCCCTTTAAAATCCCCAGCGTGGCCGCGCCGCATCCGTATAAGGTAAACGGTCCGCGAAACAGCCCGAGCGGTGCCAGAGCACAGAAAATAATGGTGATAAACAGGGTGCTGTGAGGAATTACATTGCCCAGCAGCGCGTTAAAATACGGGATACACAGTTCGGCCGCCTTGTTAAACATGGGTACCATGAGCAGGAAGCCCACCAGCGGAGCGGTATCGACAACGCCGTCGAAAAAGTCTTTATTAAAGGTACGGCAGGCCGTACGGAAATTCTTAAGCTTCCCGCAGACAAAGAGCGCATAGAAACCGCCGATCAGGAATCCCATGATGATCGGAACCTTGAACACGATCAGCAGGAACACCGGAATAAACGGGGTAAGAAGGGATTTTCCCGGGGCGAAATCCATTTTCTGTCTGATTGGCCGTCTGGCCGCCCAGGAGTGAACCGTCTTTTTCTTTCTCATGCAGAAGAGCACAAGGCAGATGGTGAAAATCAGCTGAACCGCCAGGGCAATTCCGCCCCAACGCACATACTCTTCGTAAGGATATGTAGTTCTCCCCTCCGCATCGAGAAAAAATGCGGTATACTGTCCAAACAGGACCGGATTTAAGAACATACCGGCGCCGATGCTCAGCATAAAGGATACGACAGACAGCACCTTCGGAATCCCAAGAGACATCAGAATCGGAAGGATAATCACACCGATCGCCACAACCGCTCCTGCTCCAAACAGAGAGGAGAAAATCGCTGTGGTCACGATACATAAAAGAATACAGGTAACGGCCGGCTTATCACCGCCCAGCTCCGTGGTCTTTCGGATCAGCGTGGAGGCAATTCCAGTCTCTAAGAGCACGCGTCCAAACCAGGCGCCGAATACGACGTTGACCAGAACGGTCCCCCAGCCTTCCGGGCCGCTCTGAAATACTTTTGAGAATGCCTGGATCCATGTGATACCGACGTTCTCCGCATTAGCCGCAACAAATGCCGGATTCGTCGGAAATGTATTGCCGATCATGGGGAGTACGGTCCAGAGAATTGCCATGACCAGCATACCCATCATTAAGTTTCCGCCTTTCGCGGCATAGAATGCCAGGCCGAAAAATGATACCAGAATCAGAATTCCTATGATATATTCCATTGATTTTTCTCTCCCTCTCTACCATTCTTTCCGGGTGACCCCTTCTAGCGTTCCAAAGAATTCAACGTCTCCCACACCTCTTCGATAACCGGAATTCCGTTCTTCGTGTTGTCATCTCTCGTCTTCAGTTCCAGCTCGCCAGGGTAGAACACCTCCCCGCCCTCTGCCGCAGGCTCCGAGGCCTTGATATCCGCCAGAATCTCATCCACAATGCGGTCTGTTTCCTCAGTCGTGTTAAACTTGGACGGATCCATGGCGATCATCACCTGGGATAAGCCTACCTCGTCGCCGAAGGTCCCGATCTTCTTAACGGAATTCTCGCTGGTTAAAACCGTTGCGATCAGATCCAGGGCAATCGAGATTCCGCTTCCCTTCCAGTAGCCCATCGGAAGCACTCTCCATGTCTTTTCAATCTCCGCGGGATCCGTGGTGATATTTCCATTGGTGTCGTAGCCGCCCGGTACCGGAAGCTGCTGGCCCTTCAGCCTCGCCTCCTCGATCTTGCCGTAAGAGAACTGGGATACGGCACAGTCGATGACCGCGTGCTTACCGCTGCTTCTCGGAATCGCCATAATGAGTGGATTGTTGCCGATCTTTCTGTCTTTACCGCCCCAGGCCGGCATATTCGGCATGGTATTAGACCAGCAGATTCCGATGCATCCCTGGTCAGCAGCCTGCCATCCGTAGCTGCCGCCGCGCATCCAGTGGTTGTTATTGCCCAGCGCCACGACGCCCACACCGTTTAATTTCGCCAGTTCACAGGCACGATCCATGGCAAGCTTTGCATTTAACGGACCGAATCCACGGTGTCCGTTCCACCGCTCAATAGCTCCCATAGCCGATTCGCATGTCGCAATAGCCGACGGATCGATCTCTCCTTTGTCCAGATAGCTGACCACTCTCGGAAAACGGTTTACACCGTGGGAATACACACCGTCGAGACTGTTTTTTGCAAACACCGTCGCCGCGTCCAGTGCATGAGTCTCGGAAAACCCTCTGCTCATCAAAATTCCCTGGAACTTCTTTAATAAATCCTCATACTGCACTCTCATGATTTTTCTCTCCTTTAATCTGGCCTCCGCCGGTGGGGGACTGACGGAAGAACTTGTTTTCTTCTCAATTACCTGTCCTGTCTTCGTTACTGCTCTTTACTTTTTAGATCTCTTTTTCAATTCTTGAGAAAGCGCTTTCTTATAGTCTCATTATAGCATTCGAGACTGTCTTGTCAATATGTCTTGTAATAAACTCTTAATTTTAGTTAATAATGCATATTTATCCGTATAATTTTTTGTTAAAAGGTTACATCGTTTTGCATTTATGTAAAAGCGTTTTCACGTTTAAATATAAAAAAAGAAGAGTTTATTTGATTTTAGTGTCCAAATAAACTCTTTTATATTGAGAAAGCGTTTTTACATAATCATAATTTTATGATCCTTTTTTTGATTTTGTTTTCTCGATTCTGTTTTCTCGATCCTGTTTTCCCGATCCTATTTTCCCGATCCTGTTTTCTCGATTCTATTTTCCCGATCCTGTTTTCTCGATTCTATTTTCCCGATCCTGTTTTCCCGATCCTGTTTTCCCGATCCTGTTTTCCCGATCCTGTTTTCCCAATTCTGTTTTCTCACTGTGTAGTCCCGCGTATCAATAATTCTGGCTGTATAGCCACATTGGATAAGGCTTTCCGGCCTTCCAGAACATCCTTTAAAAGCTGGGCGCACATATCTCCCAGAAGTTCAGGCTTATTATCCAGCGTCGTCAGTTCCGGCTCACAGATCAGAGAATCAGGAGAATTGTTGCAGCCGGTCACCGCGATATCCTCGGGCACCCGGAAGCCTTTCTTTTTCAGCCCCTTCATCACCCCGATAGCGGTAATATCTTCACCGCACACAATCCCTGTAAACGGGATGCCGAGCTGGCAGATCTCCTCTGCCGCCTCTAGACCGCCTTCCAGGCCGTACCGGCAGTGCACCACATTCTTTTCGGCTCCGGCGATATCGTGCAGCTTCATGGCTTCCAGAAATCCCTGACATTTCGCCCGGCTGCTCTCTGTCTCCAGGTCATAGAGATAGAGCAGATCCCTGTGTCCTTTCTCATAGAGATAATCGACGACGGAGCGGATCCCTTTCATATCGTCCACCATAACGGAATAGAAATCCGGCTGTTTCACCTGTCCATTGGCGACCACCACAGGAATCCCCTTAATCCTGGCCGTCATCTCCGGGTAATGAATCAGCTCATTAAAGACAGATCCGATCAGCACAATTCCATCCACCTGTTTTTCGGAAAGGATCTCGAAATACCGGCCGCATTCGCTGATCGAACCGCCCGTATTACAGACGGTCACATTATACCCCTCATTGCTGAAAATCTGTTCAATCACGTAAACCATTCTGGCGTAGTGGGTCACCCTGACATCCACAGTCAGAATCGCAATACTCTTCATCGTCTTCGACACCATCCCACGCGCAATGGCGCTGGGTTTATAGTCGTACTTCTTAAGCACCTCCTCCACCCGCTGTCTGATTTCCGGATTTACATTCCCTTTATTATTCAGTACCCGTGATACAGTGGAGATCGATGTCTTCGCCTCCGCCGCAATATCGTAGATATTCATAGTCTGCATCCCCTCTCTGAAAGCCCTTTCTCCATTTATTGTAAATGATTTTTCCTGATTTGTCACGATGATTTGCGAATTTATCAAAAGAACAGAATCCGTCTACGGTTCGGGCGTCATTCTCACTCTGCGAACCTCCCGTAACGCACGGAACCTCCTTTCACATTTTGCTGTAAAATTCCCATACATAAGCATGACATTTTCCCCCATTTATGTTACACTTAAATTTACCATCAAACACGAAAACTGGAGAACAAAATTATGCAGTATACAGGTTCCATTGACAACCGGGGAATACTGGAAATTATCCGTCGTTCCTGCAGCTATGTGGACGCCCGCCTGATGAATCACGGCTACAGGGTGGCCTATATTGTATCTGAAATGTTAAAGCCATATTTCCATGAAGACGCCCGGAAGATACGGGACGTCTGTTTTCTGACCCTTCTTCACGACATCGGCGCCTACAAGACCGATGAGATTTCAAAGATGCTGCAGTTTGACACCAATGATGTTCTGGCCCACTCCGTCTATGGCTATCTGTTCATCAAATACTTTTCTCCGCTCAAAAAGCTTTCCGGAGCTATTCTTCTGCATCACGCTACCTGGCAGGTTCTGGAGCATTCGGAGGTATTTCCGGAAGGAATCCGGCTTCTTGCACAGGTCATTCATGTGGCCGACCGCATCGACGTCGCCATGGAGGTGCAGCACCTGACATGGGAAGAAACCGCGGCTCTCCTGAAGAAAGGAAGCGGAACAAAATTCTCGCCCGTTATTGCCGATCTTGCCCTCGCCTGCGATTTCCACACACCGTTCGAAGGCGACACGGACGCAGAATCGCTATTTTTTCAGTTGTTTTCCGAGATTCCCCTCACACAGGACGAAATCACGGATTACTTAAAGATGCTTATCTTCACCATTGATTTCCGAAGCCGCCACACGGTTACCCATACCATCACCACCACGACCATCAGCGCCGAACTGGCGAAACGCATGGGGATGAACGAGGAGGAATGCAACCAGATCATCTGCGGTTCCATGCTTCATGACTTGGGAAAAATCGGCATTCCGGTGGAAATCCTGGAGTATCCGGGCAAATTGAGCCCCCAGGCCATGAATATCATGCGCACCCACGTGGACATCACTGAGAAAATTTTCGGAGACGTCATCGAGGATACGGTCAAATCGCTCGCCCTCCGTCACCATGAAAAGCTCGACGGCTCCGGTTACCCGAGAGGCCTGGCCGCCGCCGACTTAAGCACCGGAGAACGGATCGTGGCCATCGCCGATATCATCAGCGCCCTTTCCGGCACGAGAAGCTACAAGACCGCATTTTCCAAAGACAAAATATGCACGATTATCACAGAAATGAAGGACGCAGGTCTGATCGACGCCGCTATTGTGGAGCTCATGATTTCCGACTACGATGAGATCATGGAGGAGACCCGAATTCAGTGCCAGCCGATTCTCGATATCTACGTTCTCATACAAAAGGATTTTGACCGGATTTCCCAGGCCATGACCGTGGATGACATCGCGGGCATGAAGGCAGTTTTCTAAAACTGCCCTCATGCCCGCTTCTTCTTTAAAGATCATCTGCCAGATTTAAAGATCATCTACCAGAGCGCTGCTCTTCGCATAAGCCGTACTTCTGGCCTCAAAGAAATCCGTCTTTATCATGTTGGCATTGCTGTACTGGGATACCCAGGCCATACTCTCCGGTTCCTTTTCATGCCCCTCATAAATCGGGTCAAAGCCAAGGCTGAAACACCGCAGGTTGCCAAGATACTGAATATAGTCCGTTATCATATCTTTCGTCAGTCCCGGCACCTTGTCTCCGATGGCGTAATGGCCCCAGGCGATCTCCTGGCGGCATCCCTCTTTAATCATCTCTCGGTATACATCCACGCGTTCGGGGGTAAAGAGCTCCGGCTCCTCATTTTTGAGTTCCAGAATCATGTTGCGGAACAGCCATAAATGAGTGTTCTCATCGCGGTTGATATACCGGATCTCCTGTGCGGATCCCGGCATCTTGTGGTTCCTGCCAAGGTTATAGAAGAACATAAATCCGCTGTAGAAGTAAACCCCTTCAAGGATGAAATTGGCTACCACGGTCTTCATAAATGTAAACGGGCTCTTGTCCTTCTGAAATTCATTATAAAGATTTCCAATAAAGGTATTTCTGGCAAGCAGATGCTCATCGTTTTTCCACTGGTAGAGCACCTCGTTCCTGGTCTGCGGCTCGCAGATGGTATCCAGCATATAGCTGTAGCTCTGGCTGTGGACCGCCTCCTGGAAGGTCTGGATGGACAGGCATAAGTTGATTTCATTGGCCGTAATATATTCGCCGATGGCCGGTAAATTGGCGGTCTGGATGCTGTCCAGGAATACGAGGAATGACAGAATCTTGTCATAGGCCCTCCGCTCCCCGGCGTCCAGCATAGGATAGTCCTTTACATCAGGGCCCAGGTTGATCTCCTCCGGCACCCAGAAATTGTTCATGGCCTGCCGGTACCAGTCGCTCACCCAGGTGTATTTCATATTGTTAAAATCGTTGAGATTCGTTGTATTGCCGCCTATCATACGGCGGTTTCTGACGTCGGTATCGCCGTTCGGATTGAATAACGGCTTTCTGGTTAATTGTTCCATGGTCTTTCCTTTCCTCTTTTACAGCTTGCTGCATGATATTTCCGCGGCCGCATTTAGCTGGAGCATACCTCGCACTCTTCTACTTCCAGGCTTCTGGAGCGGATATAATAAATGGTTTTTACGCCGCACTCCCAGGCCAGTACATAAAGGTTCAGCACCTGCCTTAAGGTGTATTCGTTGGTGATATAGAGATTCATGCTCTGCGCCTGGTCCACATGGCGCTGCCGGATTCCCCCCGCCCGGACGGACCACTGCTGGTCAATGTAGTGGGCGTTCTTGTACTGCCAGAATGTCTCGGGAGATAAATCCGGAGCCACCCGCGGCACCAGTCCATTCTTCTTTTCCTCCAGGTAATACCGGTTCATGATCGGGTCCAGGCCGGCCGTCGTTCCCGCCAGCATACTGGTGCTGCTCGTCGGCGCAATGGCGATCAGCCATCCGTTTCTCATGCCGTTTGCCGCCGTCTTTTCCTTCAGCCGGAGCCACTCTTCCGAATGGTAGTTCCGTTTTTCAAAATAGGCGCCCGTCTGCCAGTCGCTTCCTTCAAACAGCTCATAGCGGCCCTTTTCCCCGGCATAGTCACAGCTTGCCTCAATCGCCGCGTAATTAATCCATTCAAACACCCGGTCGGTAAATGCCAAATGCTCCTCCGATTCCCAGGAAATTCCGTTTTTCGCCAGCATATGGTGGTAACCGCTGATCCCCAGTCCGATGGGGCGGTACCGCATGTTGTTGATTTTGGCGTATGGAACCGGGAAAAAGTTTAAGTCGATGACATTGTCCAGCGCACGCACTGCGTACCGTGTCAGCTCGGTAACCTCTTTCCGGTCCGTCACATCGATCTTCCCGAGAGAGAGGCTGGCCAGATTACATACCACGAAATCGCCGGGCTTTGTCACTGTCACCACCACCGTTTCGCCGTCCACCGTTTCGATGCGCTGCTCCATCTGTTCCACCGGACTCATATTCTGTGCAATTTCCGTACAGAGATTGCTGCAGTAAATGATGCCCTTATGGCTGTTGGGATTTGCCTCATTAACCAGGTCCCGGTTAAAGGTAAATGGAGTTCCCGTCTCCACCGCACTCTTTAAAATCAGGCGGACCAGTTCTTTTACCGGAATCACCCGCTTATGAATCCTGTGATCAGCGACACAGTCCCGATAGCGTTCCTCCCATTCCTGTCCATAGGAATCTTCCAGCGAATAGCCCTTTACCGTGAGAATCTCATGAGGACACATCAGGTACCAGTCCGCGTCGATATTCTCCTTTGCCAGCTTCCAGAACAGGTTCGGATAACAGACCGCCGGAAATACGTCGTGTGCCTTCATACGGTCGTCCCCATTGTTAGTACGCAGTGCCAGGAATTCCGGAAGGTCCTTATGCCACGCATCCAGATATACGGCGACGGCTCCCTGGCGAACGCCCAGCTGATCTACCGCCACCGCGGTATCATTGGCCAGCTTGATCCAGCGGATCACGCCCCCGGCTGCGCCCTTAAAGCCGCGGATTGCACTTCCTGCTGCCCTGACCTTGCCGAAATACAGTCCCATACCACCGCCGAACTTGCTAACCTTGGCAAAGCTGTCAATGCTGCGGTAAATGCCATCCAGGCTGTCCGGCACCGTGTCGATAAAACAGGAGGAAAGCTGATGATACGGCTTTCTCGCGTTGGAAAGGGTCGGCGTCGCCATGGTAACCTTAAGCGTACTCAGCATATCGTAAAAACGCCTCACCCATTCCAGCCGGTCGTTCTTCTCCAGCATGGCCAGATGCAGGGCGATGCCCAGAAACATCTCCTGCGGGGACTCTAACGGAACATTCTCCCGGCTGCGGATCACATATCTGGAAAGAAGCAGCTCCAGTCCGGAATACGTAAAAAGCTGATCCCGCGTTTCGTCGAGGAAGCCCTCACACGTCTCGATCTCCTCCCTGGTGTAATGTTCCAGAATATAGTCGCCGTAAAGCCGTTCCCCTGTCAGAAAATACAGCTTATCGTAAAAGCTTCTGATCTGATACTTCGCCTCCATGGATCTTAAGTTCTTTCTGAAGCGGACCATCAAAAGACGGGCCGCAATGTACTCCCAGTCCGGCGCTTCCTGGGTGGTAAGCTCCACAGCGGCCTGGATTAAGGCAGCCAGCTTCTCCGCTTCCGTCATCCCCTGTTTATAGAAAGCCGAAAATTTCATAAACAGGTGCTCCAGCCGGTACGCCGTGCCGGTCCATTTTTTCTGAATCTCCTTTAAGACGGCCTCCATATCAGGAACATCGTTAAAATACCGGACCAGATCCTGCCTCACACTGCGTTCCTTACTCCGCTCATTCCGATAAAGAATAAAGCTCTTAAGCGCCTCGTAGCAGCCGGCTTCCATCAGAGACTGTTCCACCATGTCCTGAATCTGCTCCACGCTGAGAGGACTTCCGTCCCTCACCGCACCGTCCACTTTCTCATTCACCAGACCCATGATCCTGTCCATCCGCGCCTCGCCAGGCTCCTGATTCACACTGGCAAACGCACACAGGATGGCACTCTTTATCTTCCCGCACTCGTATGATTCCGGCTGACCGTTTCTTTTTCTGATATCCATTTCTTTTACCGCCATTCTCCAAAGTTTAATTGTCATTTTTCATTCATCAAGCAATCAGTATTAATAACTGTTATTAATGCCGTCACTAAAAGATAATACCACAAGATGTAGTTTATTACAAGATTGTGATCGCAAAATATTTGATTTTTTTACCTTTTGTAATACAACAGATCAATACATGCAAAACTGATGGCCAACCCGAAATCTGATCTTATTACACGGGCGAAAAAGCGCTTTTATTCTATTATAAACAGAATTCCGGCTTGGAATCAAGCGGCAATGAATCAGATGGTGATGAGTATGAATATGAGACCTTTTCCTGCGGGATCAGCACGAAAAAAATAACGTGGAAATGCCGATTAAAAAGATAAGAGGAATCGGCATTCCCACGTTGAAATTATTTTCTTTGTCGGCTGTATTTAACAGCAACAATCTTCTGCATCGGGCCCCCCCTAACAATTCCATTTCACCTTCACCGGATGTGCTTCATCCGGCACGCAGACCTGTTTCAGCGAATCTACGGCTTTTTCCAACTCTTTGGAAGCTATTTGATCATAAACCTCAGCACTTTGTTCCAATCCGGCCTGGCTGTATGCTGCGGCCGCCGCCCCATAAAACAGAAATCCCAGTGCGCTGGTCGGCGTATGGACCGAAGCACATGATGTTGAAACCGCCCGCGCCGCAGCCTGTGCGGTCGGATTATCCGCCAGATCCCGGGCAAGCTGCCCCGCTTCCTTAATTACCGGTTTTATCTCACATAATTTACCGTTTCCTTTTAAATATTCTTCACATGCCAGTATCGTATCCCTCAGACACACATTTCCCGGGCACTCATTCTCATAAATTCCCAGAAAATTATCTTTCGCATAGCCAACAGCCCAGGCCGCCAGCGTTCTTTCATTCTGTGTTTCAATAAGACGCATCAGAGCAATACATTCCGCAGAATTGACATCACCAAGCATTTTTCTTAATTTAGGCATCGTTTTTCTCCTGTTCCTTCTCTCATCTTTCACACAATTTTATCATACCATACTCCCCAGCACGCCATCCATCATTGTAAGTATTTGTAAAACTTTCTTAATTTTCATTTTTCTACCAACCTGCTATAATCTAATTGGCAGCAATCGAAAAACACAACTAATTTAATGGAGGTTTCAATGAAAAAATTAACCGGAAGTCTGCTTCTCTCACTTTTATGCGTCACAGCCGTCTTCGCCTCTGGATTTGCTTTCCGTTCAAAGGCTGACACAGGTACGGCTCCTTCTTCCATCCGGATCTATGGAACGGTAAATCAGACCAGCGACGGCCGACTGTCCATTTCCCGGCAGGACGGGGATTTTGCCGGACAGGAATTAATTATCAATGTATCAGAAGAAACCAGAATTTTAGACGCAGTAAACGGTTATCCCGTTGCGCTGGATACTCTTAAAAACGGCGAGACCATCTACGCCTATATCAGCCCGGCCATGACCTTAAGTCTTCCGCCGATGTCTCACGGAGAGATCATTCTCTGCAGCATTCCGGCCGATTTCAAAGTTCCGGAATATATAACAGTTGATACCTTGACGGTTGCAGGTGACGGTGTTTCCGGTACCATTTCAGCAGATAACGGTACCACCTATACCGTTAATCCCGACAGTCAGATTCTTCCTTACCTCACAAGAAATATCGTCACACTTCAGGACCTTGTGAAAGGTAAGAAATGTCTTGTCTGGACACAGACGGGTTCCAATACTGCATATAAAATCGTAGCATTTGCCGATTCGGTAAATACAGACGGCTCCGGCGAAGCGGCAGCCCCCCGCGGCTGGTCTTCCCAGGATGGCAGCTGGTATTACTATGACAGCACCGGCAGTCTCCACAAAGGCTGGTTAAATGATAACGGCAACTGGTATTACTTAAATCCGGAAACCGGCGTTATGCAGACAGGATTTCTCACAGTTGACGGAAAGACCTATTACCTGCAGGAAAACGGAAAAATGCTGACAAAGGCGAAAACATTTACGCCCGACGCAAGCGGTGCACTTCACTAAGCCGTTCGATTCCATCGGCAGCGCTGCTGTCAACATCGGCGTCACCACAGCAATCAGGCAATCCACATAAAAAGGATGGCAGAGGCCGGGATTCTCCCAAGAGTGATCCCAGCCTCCGCCATCCTTTTATCACCTCTCCATATGCGGATTCAACCTTGCATAAATATAGGTATCCTTCCAAAGAGGTTTGTTATCGTCATCCTTTCAAAAATACACATTTTGTTTCAAGTAAGCTTCCCGTTCAAATCCCAATGACTCCAGCAGTCTCCAGGAGCCTTGATTTTGTGGGTCACACTCAGCGAAGATTCTATGTATTGCACCGGAAAATGCCTGCTCGATTAAAGCCTTGCAGCTTTCCTTTGCATATCCCTTTCCCCAATAATCCTGATTAAATACGTATCCCATTTCGAGGGCGTCAAACTCCCGCTTTCCCAAATATACATTTCCTATCATCTTATGATTGCTTTTTAATTCGACGGCAATCATCTCATCGGTTGAGATTCTCCATGCAAGGTTACTCTTTACTTCATCCGGATCCATCGGTTTATAAGGTTCGTATTTAACGACCTCCGGATTGGATAAGTATTCGTACAGATCCTGCGCATCTCCTTCCACATATCTTCTTAAAATCAACCGCTCTGTTTCTACAATCACATTTATGCTTTCCACAGTATTCCTCCCTGGGTTTTTACCTGACTCTGCGTTTCCCTGCTTTGACGTTTCTCCGGTTCCGGCCGGATTTGTCATTCTACTCTAAATTCAATTGCCGGTTTTGTCAAGTATACCGATGTCATTTTCCAGCAAAGCTTTCTGCTGCAGGCTCTGGGACAGTTATACTCCAACAACAGGAGAGCGGCGAACGCCATAAGCATTCACCGCTCTCACCATTTCCTCAATTCTATTTCGCAATAACTTTAACAAATTTCTTCTTTCCACGCTTCACAACGACGCCTTCGCCCTCCAGGCTCTCTTTTGCGAAGACGGCCTTCACGTCATTTACTGCATTGCCGTCAACGGATACACCACCCTGTTCCACGTTGCGTCTTGCCTCGGAACGAGAGCCGGCGAGACCGGATTTATGAAGAATATCGAGAATATCAATGGTTCCTTCTCTGAAATCGTCATCCGTCAGCTCGCAGGTCGGCATATCGGCCGCATTACCGCCGGTAAACAGTTCACGGGCGCTCTTCTGGGACTTTTCAGCTTCTTCCTCGCCGTGAACCAGTTTTGTCAGCTCGTATGCCAGGATTTCTTTCGCCTGGTTTAACTGGCTTCCTTCCCATTTATCCATCTCGTTAATCTGCTCGATCGGCAGGAATGTCAGCATGCGGAGACATTTTAAGACATCTGCGTCGCTCACATTTCTCCAGTACTGGTAGAAGTCAAACGGAGTGGTCTTGTTCGGATCCAGCCATACAGCGCCGGACTGGGTCTTGCCCATCTTCTTGCCCTCGGAGTTAAGCAGCAGGGTGATTGTCATGGCGTGCGCATCCTTGCCCAGCTTCCGGCGAATCAGCTCTGTACCGCCCAGCATGTTGCTCCACTGATCGTCGCCGCCGAACTGCATATTACAGCCGTAGCGCTTAAACAGCTCATAGAAATCGTAGCTCTGCATGATCATGTAGTTGAACTCCAGGAAGCTTAAGCCTTTCTCCATACGCTGCTTGTAGCATTCCGCTCTCAGCATGTTATTTACAGAAAAATGAGTTCCCACTTCACGCAGGAAATCGACGTAATTCAAATCCAGCAGCCAGTCCGCATTGTTGACCATCATGGCCTTTCCTTCGGAAAAATCGATAAAACGGCTCATCTGCTTCTTGAAGCAGTCGCAGTTGTGCTGAATCGTATCCACAGTCATCATCTGGCGTAAATCGCTGCGTCCCGACGGATCACCGATCATTCCGGTACCGCCGCCGATCAGGGCGATCGGTTTGTTTCCCGCCTCCTGTAAACGCTTCATCAGGCAAAGCGCCATAAAATGTCCTACGTGAAGGCTGTCCGCGGTTGGGTCAAAACCAATATAGAATACAGCCTTCCCTTCATTAATCATTTTGCTGATCTCTTCTTCATTCGTTACCTGGGCAATGAGGCCGCGGGCTTTGAGTTCTTCGTACGCTGTCATAATTGTTTTCTCCTTTTCTTTTAATTTTTGTAGATACTTTCCTATTACATAAAAAAAAGTCCCGTCCTGTTCAAAGGACGAGACTGTAATCCCGTGTTACCACCTTAATTTATAAACGGCTCGCGCCGCTTACCTCTTCGAGTACGATCGTCATACTCTAGCACGATAACGTGTGCAGGAATCCGTCACAGTCTACTCGCCGATCCGCAGGACTCTCCGTCCCTTCCAGATCTGCTTTCAGTGTGAAGCTCAAAGATGTATTCACAATCCGCTTTCCACGCGCCTCTCATCAACCGGCTGCTTTCTGTGTGCTATTGCGCATTATTACTTGTTCTTATCAACGCCTTTTTGCATTTATGAAGTTATTGATTAGTATATGAGGTTTCAGTTTGTTTGTCAAGAGCCTAAATCTATTTTTTCAGCAAAAAAATTGTATCAAAACAATAGCCAAAATGAAAAAGAAATTTTTAAATACTACCGTCAACTTCCAGAGAAAAAAACAGCTCAAAGCAAAAGCTGAGCAATATCTTAAATTTCCTTATCTCGATTATGGCGAGTGTAGCTGGTTACTACATATGCAAATGGTTAGATCGAGACGAATAAGACAGTTAGCCTAAAAACAAAGCCCCAGGGATTGCGCCCCTGGGGTTTTGTATGTTGATATGATATCTTAAATTTCCTGGTACCATTATATTAAGCCAGGAATAATAAAATGTCAAGTTGTATCTCAAAAAAATAGCCTAAATTTATTTTTTTATTTATTTTTCAGCCATCAATTTTTAAAGTCAGGCCGAGGCTGTATTTAGTATCATCGATAATCAGAGAAACGGCGTATTCCCCCTGAAGACCGCATTTATTCAGCCGGAAGTCCACCTGACGCCCGGAACTCTGGAATGTGCCCACGCACATGGCGGTAAATGACACTGCGGAAGTGGATACGAAATAGTTATGACAGTTTCCCTCCCCGTCTTCTAAGACCAGCATCACCAGCTGCCCTTTCTCGAAGGTTCCATGGAAGGTGTAACGGTCAAACTCTTCGCTGATATCTAAGTGGTATTGATCCGGAATGGTGTTTTTACTATATTCCGTCTCGGCGGCGGTTCCGAATTCCGGCGTTTTCCCTAATGTCCCCAGTATCATTCCGCGTCCCAGCGTCAAGTTCTCCCCTTCGCTGTAAAGGGACATTTTCTTTGCGCGGTAATAATTGGCGTTCAGGCACATTTCGTAGACAACTCTGCCGTCCAGAAGCTCCACGGTCTTTGACTCAAGCCGGACATTTTTGTTCTCAAAGTATCTGCGGGAGCCGACACCTTCGCAGGTGATACCGTCAAGGGAGGCAATTCCGCCGGAATGCACCAGATAATTCCCCTCTCCGTAGTAGTCCACGTTGGAGATGTAGGGCGAGAAGAACTCATTTCCCCGTTCCTTTCCGTACTGCCAGATCTGTCGGACGGTCCGTTTCTCCCGGTCGATGCTAAAACGCACGCCTCTTGAGTAATTGTCTTTTCCCAGGCGGTAGTGCTCCGGGTTTTTAGAACGGTAATGGCCGTTGTCAAAGGTCATAACATCACCAGCCGGGGTTATGAGACAGGCGTGCTGTTCATACTGCCATTCCAGATCGCCCACTGGCTTTAAGAAGTACGCTTCCCTCATGTCCTCCGGCCAGCCTTCCGGATCCCCCAGAATCCAGTTCAGTTTTCCGCTCTGAAAATCGATGTTGATCAGGACATCCTGATGGCGGCCGGATAGTGTGATGGAATCCGTCTTTTTATCATACCACAGGGCATTATTGTGGAACCAGTCGTGAGCGCTCCAGCTTCCGGAAGGAGCGGCATCCTGAGGCAGAATATCCTTGAAGTCCCAGGTTTTTAAAATGGAACCATCCGCCCTGTCAATCAGGACGCACATATCCTCCACCGTGCCATTTTCAAAGCACTCCGTCAGTACAAGGAGGTTCCCATCCTCCATCTCAAACTGGTCGTGGTGATAGCCGCCGGGAAGACGGTATTCCGCATAAATTTTTCCGATCAAGTCCATTTCCCACAGCCCCGTCGTATAATACGGTTTCTCCAGAAGGCGGGGGGAACCGATGGAAAAACGGCCGTTCTGCAGTTCCTTTATGGCGAAGGTAATGTTTTCCGTGCAGTACCAGCGGCAGTCTCCGCGGTAATCGTAAGCGGCCGGAAGCGCGCCCATGGCGGGTATGACGAACATCACGTTTCCATCCATATACGCGGCTGTCGTGTCTATGGACTCCGGCAGTTTGACGGCACTGTCCAGCGGGCCGGTGGTGATAATGATTTCTTTACGCCGCCCATCCGACAACCTCAGTTCCACGGTGTTATCTGTTCCCGGATACAGGCCAAGGACCGGTATTACGTGTTCATACGCCTCCGGAAATGATTTCGCGATGTCTCCGCTGGCTTCCATCCCTTTTACCGTAATGCTCACACTCACCTTCTCCTCCGTAAAAAAAGCGATCACGGCGGTGAGAGGCGCTATGCCGTAAGGATTTACCGTAACGAGCGGATTTTCAAAAGAACGGTGTTCCCGGTGAAAGTTCTCCATAAATTCCTGTTCTGCTGCGGCCTGCTGGTCAATAAAATGTTCTATTATTTTCATCCTGTTCCTCCTGTTATTTATGAAAAGAAAATATTAGCGATGGGCAGACCCACGGCCAAGACGGCAATCAGACTGATTATGCTCATCAGGATTCCGTATTTATAGATATCACCAATTTTCAGCCATTTCGTATTTCCATGCAGGATTGCCGATGTCGTGGAAGCGGCCGGCGTCACAACGGCAATACACACCATATACATGGACAAGCATGCAATGGCCGCGGAGCCGGCGCCGATCTGCTGCGAAAATACATGGATAATTGGTATGAGCAGCATGCCTACCACCATATTGTTGCAGATATTGGTGAGAACGCACGCAATGACCACTATGGTAATGGTGAAGACCAGCGGACTCTGTCCCTCGAATACAGGCGTTAAAATCTGCTTCAATAACACGGTGATTCCTGTGGCTTCATCGGTCAGGGCATTTCCAATGGTCAATGCGGAGCCTACAATCAGCACAACGGACCAGATCATATATTTGGAAACAATCGTCTTAAAATTAACCAGCGGCTTTTTATCTACGTGGATCAGACAGCATACGGTTATGATAAAGACAGGGATTGCATTCTGTGTATCCTTTAACAGCTGCTGCAGAGCCCCTTCCGGCAAAAGAGAGGGAGCCAGCACCCAGATGATAAAAAAGAGCAGGGCAAAGCTTAAGCTTTTCTGGCGGAGATTCATGGGCGGCAGCGGATTTTTGTCAAAAAGACTGGCATCGATCTGTTTCAGCGGCGTCACGTCCGGCTTAAGTACGAAACGCATGAGCAGAACGATGGCTGCCAGCGCCGTCAGCGAAATCGCCGCTGCGGTTACCATATAGGGGAGGTATTCGATCGCCGTCCCGGTCACCTTTGCATAATTGCCCAGCAGCCCCGGGAGCGCGCCCTTGAAAGGTGTTGTCGCAAACCCAAAGGAAGCCGCCATTACCACAGAGATCAGCATTAAGGTCACATACCGGTCGCCTTCTTTATAGCCGATTACTGCAAATAGGCTGTAGAGAATCGGCCAGAAGATGAATATGGTGGGACTCGGAGCGGTCAATACGGATAAAAGATATACTCCCAGTAGAAGCATTGCGGTAAATACCCATGGGCGTCCGTTATTGATCCTGCGGGTGATAAACCAACGGGAAATGTACTCGCAAATTCCTTCTTCTGTTATGGCTCCTGTCAGCATGATGACAAAGAACAGCATGATGACGATTGGATTTCCGAAGGTCGAGCTCAAAAGGCCGTTAAAACTGCCGAAACCGGTGAGTCCTAACATCAGGACACCGAACAGACTGGGCCAGAGCGTATCGACAAAGGTCCATAGATACATCGTTCCAAGAAAGACGCCTAATACCTTGACTCCGACTTCCGTAACTGGTCCAAAGGGAGAAATAAAACGGAAAACCAGCATAATCAATATGCCAATAATACAATGAATATAATACTTAACCCCTGATTTCATGGTGCTTCTCCTTTTATCGGTTGAATTTGTCTGAGTACTCTGTTAAGATAATAACATACGGCTGCTGTTAAAAAAATAGCAATCACTAAACATCGCTTATAAATAAAAAAAAGGCAGCATCTTTTATGTGCATGTTGTACAACCGGAGGGACTGTGAAGGAGAACGAAAGAGATCATTTTTTAGAAATTCTATGCAAAGAGGGCACCAGGATCCAATTGGACAAAAACCAGTACTTTTCTTCGATCATCAATCATGAAAATACTGCCTACTGTCTGATATCCGGCGTATGCGCCCTGCTGCGTTTCACCCAAAACGGGGAAGAGATTATCTATCACTATTTCAGGGAAAAGGATTTGATCGGCGGCGTGCCGTTTTTTCTATCCCACAAAGGGGCAGCCCAGATTAATACACTCTATAGTTTCTGTTCTTTGTATACAAAGACAGAGTGCATTCTATACAAAATTCCTTTTTCCGTACTGGAGAGAAAGATAAAAGAAGAGCCGGAAATCGGCTACTGGATCAGCGAAGGAATCGCCCGGCATTTTATGGAGGAAATCTCCCATGTACATTCTTCGAAGGAGGATCATACGTCGGGGCGTCTCTGCCGGACTCTGATTGAGCTGGCAAATGAAAAGAACGGAAGATATGAACTTCAAAAATATTTTACCTACACCGAACTGGCCAGATACCTTGGAGTCCATTCGGTAACCGTTTCCAAAATTATGCTGGTGCTGAAAAAAATGAAGGTGATTGAAAAGGAAGGCCACAAGACCGTAATCTGTGATATGGAGCAGTTAAAGTATCTTGCAGAAAATCCACATGAAATCGGCGACTTTTCTCCGCAGGAAGAGGAATAGAATCAGACGTATGCCCCCTGTCTGCCTGACAGGGGGCATATCTGTATCCCGGTGTTTTTCTCAGGGATTTGTTTTTATTTTACCCATTTTCCATCACTGCCGACCCGGTACCCGTCTGCAGTGACCGTGTCTTTAGCCATGGTGCCGTCTGCATTCAGATAATACCAGACGCCGTTGTATTCCAGCCACCGGTTCCCATACATGGCCCCGCTCTGGCCTAAGTAATACCAGTTTCCGCCATATTCCATCCAGCGGTTTTCATACATGGCTCCGCTTTCGTCCACGAAGTACCAGACGTCTGCATCCATCATCCACTCGTTGGCCGCCATCCTGCCATCCGACTTAAAGAAATACCAGGAACCGTTAATCCGTCCCCATTCATTTCTGGCAGGCTGGCCGTTTGGCTTCGTGTACTGCCAGCTTCCGCCGTCCTGCTTCCAGCTTCCTCCGTCCATGGTGCTGCTCGGCTTTGGAACTGGCCTGGTCTCAGCCGTATCACTGCTTCCAGAGCTGTCGCTGCTGCTCGCCGGTCTGACGGTCACCCACAGGGAATCCTGGAATACCTTTGCATCGCCGTTTTTGTCAATTCCGGTGTAAGAGACGGTCACTTTGATATCTCCGGAAATCATGAACAGTGCCGGGCTGACTTTGTAGTCACGGGTCAGCTCCTCCACACGCTCTCCTGTCTCACGGTTTATCCGGTAAGCCGTCACCGCCATACCTGCCGGTGCAAACATATCTCCCACGCGGTAAACCGTCTGATCGGGCTGGGAAGTGATCTGAATCATCTCTGTGTAAAAGCCCTCTTCCGCCTCATCGGCTACGGAGACATCAACGGCCGCCTGGAACTCCTTTTCTTCCTGATTCTTATCGGTTCCCATATAGACTACCTTGACCTTCTTATTGCCCGATGTGCTGAAATCGTATTGATAGTCCAGCTCTTCCAGCGGAATTTCCACCGCTCTCGTGGCATTTCCCGGACTGGCCTTTTGGATATCCATCACCTTCATTCCTTCCGGATTGAACTCCTCTCCGACCTTGTATACGACCTTCTTCGGCTTTTTATCAACCCGGATGCGGGTCGTGTAATACTCCGGTTCCACTGGTTCATCCTCTACGGTTACGGTAAAGGAGTCGGTAAACTCTATCCGCTCGCCGTCGCTGTTCTCGTCCTCATAGATAACCTCGACGGTGGCCTTTCCCGCTTTGCTGAAATCGTACTCTGTCACATAATCCGATATCTCAATGTCTCTTTCCGCATTGCTGGGGCTGGCTTTCTGGTGTGCCTTCACCACCATGCCGGCAGTGTCCAGCTCGTCACCCGTATAGTATTTCATCTTGTCCGGCTTCCCGGTCACTTTAATCTTCGTTGTGTAGTACTCGGTGCCTTCCTCTGTTACGACCACACGGAAGGTGTCCGTATATACAGTTCCGCTCTTTCCGGCCGCCGATACGGTAATCTCCTTCTCACCGGGAGTCCCTGAATTTAAAGTACTCACGGTGTACTGGTCTTCCTCCAGTTCGACTCTGGTCGCGTCACTCATGGTGGCGGTCACCACCATACCGGTGGTATCCAGTTTTTCACCAATCCGGTATTCTGTCCTGTCCGGAAGTCTTTCCACCTTCACTCCGCTGATATCCAGCACCTCCGGCTGTTTTGCGACTGCCAGCCAGCTGATAACCGGATCGTTTTTGCTTACCTTCTCAACTCTTAAGGTTACCGTATCCGCCTTCTCCAGAGTGAAGCTCAGGGTCTTTTCATCCTGCGATCCCTTTCCGGAGAGAGTCAGGTTCTCTGCTGCCAGTTCTTTTCCGTCTGCCAGTACCACCGCCTTCATGGAACGCGGCTCCCACCATTCGTTGACGCCGACGGTAAGGGAATACGCTCCCGCTTCAAGAGGCAGGTAATAGAGAACAGGATTGCCTCCTTCCATGTAGAATCCGGAGCTGTACTTATCCGTTAAATCCGTGTCCGGCTTTGTCACAACGCCGGTCTTGTTGAAGCCCCATTTCGTGCCGTCGGAGATCTGGTCAGCCTTCTCATTCTTCAGCTGATCGCCGAGCAGGGCGCGGACCGCCTCGTAGACAGGCGTTGTTCCGTCTCCCGGAGCCGCGCTGAAGCTGTCGATGTAATATAACGTGTCTTCCGGTACCACTTCCACCGGAATTACGGCCTGAAGGTCCTTGCCGCCTTCCACAGTTCCCTTTAGGCGGACTGTCTTATACGGTGCGGAGAAGGAATCCTCCTCGTTATTGGCCCATTGAATTTTTGCGGTGCTCTCGGTACCATTTGCCAGCTTCACCCTTACTTCTGCCGGCAGAATGTCGTCTTTGACCGTTTCGCCTTCCACAACAGCCAGATACTCAGGCAGTCTGTCATCAATAATCTCCACAGGCTGATCCAGACGCAGAAGCGCTTCTTTCGCCTCCTGCAGCCGGATTGCCGCCGTATCGATCTCCAGCTGGGTGGATTCCGTCTCATTCCCAATGACTGCCTGCGCCGCTGTCAGCGCATCTGCGAAGACTTTCCAGTGATCGGCGGTATAGTCTGCCTCCCGGTACGTTTCACATTCGGCCGCCAGAGCCTTTAAGGCTTCGATGCTGCCGCCCGGCAGAACCTCTCCGAGAATGTAAACGCCGTCAATCACAAGCGTTCCGCTCTTTACCACCACCTTAAAGGTGTGGTCTCCCGATGTGAGTCCGTCCAATACAATCGTGGAATAACGCTTGCTGCTGGAGTTGTTTTCTGCATTCTCCGCCTTCTTAACGCCGTCCACATAGATATCTGCCTTGACGCCGCCTCCATTTTCACCTACCAGCATGAAACCGGTACCCCTGCCGTCAAACGTCACATAGGTCGAGTCTCCGCTCTTTTTATTATAGGAGGTGGTCCGGTACCAGTTATCCGCGCTGCCGTTGCCTGGTCCTGTCAGCCTCCAGTCATTGCTGTACTGTACCTCGTCGTCGTGATCGTCATAAAATGCGGTCGCATACGGGATGTAACCAGGGATTTTCTCCACCTTCAGATTGTCGAAATACGTCTCCGCCCAGGCACTTCCCAGGAAGACGCGTCCCATCAGGTACGGTTTATCCGTGTCAATATAGCTGCCTGCCAGTTCTCCGTCCACATAGGCCAGGATTGCGTTGCCTCTGCCCTCTAAGGCGATCCGGCAGGAATCCCCCTGCTTCTCCGGCATACTGCCTTCCAGGAGCGTGCTGCCGCCCTTCCGCATTTTCCATGTTCCATTCTGGATTAACAGGTTGTAACCGCTGTTATCACTGTTCATTCCTGTCTGCTGACGGATTCCCAGAAGGGCGTATCCGTTGTCAGCCTGTACGTCGACGCTTGCCTTATAATTCATCCAGCGGTAGTCGCCGACAATCGTCTCCGGATCCCCGCCGTTCCACTCACTTACGGCGGCCGATAAAATCTGGCCGAGACGCTGATTGCCGTCGTCTTCCTTTTCCACCACCCAGGCGCCGTGCGTCCATCCTAGGCGCGGTTCATTTCCCCTGGATGATAAGTAGTCCTGCTGCTCCGGCCCGTTCGCCGTATTGACCGTTACGGTTCCTTCCTCGTCGTACTCAAAATCATCGGCGTAAAGGATGGTATTGTCTGTAACCCCGGTACATCCCTCTCCCATCTTTCCGTCCTCATCCGTATCCAGCACTGCCTTATCCGATAAAGACGTATGCTCCGGAAGCGTCAGCGCCCGGTCGCCGTCGTTCTGGTGGTAATCCAGGGTTGTGAAGGTCGCTATAGCCCCCGCATCCACCGACACGGTATACATACCGGCCGAGTTTGCAGCCACTTCGCCCTTGAATTCCATGTACTCGTCTGCCTTTGTCTGCCAGATCTCCAGTTTCTGGTTTTCATCGAGATTCATATCCTCGGCCTTAATCTGATAATTCAGTTTCTTCGGACTGTTGTTTACCGCTACCACCGAGAAATCCGATTTATCAGGGGCTGCAAGAGTCATATAGCTCGGTTTGCCTGCTTCATTGGAAAGGTGCTCATTTTTGTTATTGTCCCCGGCATAGGAATTGCTCGCCTGGGGAATTCCCAGCCAGATTCCATTGCTGTTGTCCTCGTCAGCCGCCCATCCGGACTTGGAAAACTGGGTGAAATGCGCCGTCATGTAGAGGGCCTCGTCATAACGGACATATCCCGCCCACGGCTCTCTGGCGCTGACCAGATCTTTATGCGCATACTGCAGCCCGTCATAGAAACCGCCGATTGCAGGCTGGAATATGTAATGAGTCATGTTGCTGAACACAAAGGAATTTAAGTAACCGTCCACCATGGCCAGAGGGCTCTGATTCCCGCCCATCGCCACATAGGAATCGGTGCGCCGCTCCGCCTGGCTCGTCATGCCAAAGGTCGCGCAGCCTTCGCTGTACCAGATTTCCTTATTGTATTTCTGTGCCAGATCCCGTACATTCTGGTCCGTACCGGTTACGTAATGGATTCCCACCGCATCGACAGAATCCCACGTTCCGCCCTTCTGATCCTTTGAGTTATACATGTCCGTGACAATTCCCCAGGAATCGATCTCATCGGCGGCTACAAACTGAATCCTGTGATAGGCGTCCTGTGCATCCTCCTCCATGTAATCCGGGAAATCGCTCTCTTCTTCCACCAGCTTTGTAAATGCCTTTGTCATCGGCGCGCTAATCTTAATCGCATCATTGTAGTTCGCCTCGTTGACACCGGCGGCAATGTAGTCTGCCATGATGCCATACTTCTCATAAGCGTCGAAAATGGTATCGCGGTACCATTCATAGACCTTTTCCGTGTTGGTATTGCCATTGGTCCAGTTCGGAGAACGCCAGCGCAGAACACTGACCTTTACATCCGGGTTCACACTCTTCGCATCCGCCGCCAGCTGCCAGCCAGGGGAACGGGACACGTCGGCATCCTCGCCCTCATACCGGATAGTAGCCGGATCCGCCGCCGTCGAAGTATTACCGTCATTTCCCATCTCAATTTTCACGTGGGATATTAAGGGATGTTCTCCTTCAAACAGGGTATGAATCATTTCCCAGTACTTTTCCGGCGCCTCTGCCTTATAGTCCATCAGCAGGTTGCTGGTTCCGTTGCAGCTTAAGAGTCCCCAGCCTTTGTATGTCAGTCCGTTGGTCATCAGAGCCGCCGCATCCACATCGCTGCCTTTAATGGTGATCACTGCATCGCAGACCGGAAGAATATTTCTGATCTTTGCGGTTGCTGCCAATACGGCCTCTCTCGAAGCATTTCCGCCTGCAAGAAGGGCTTCTGCCTCGGTGACGGCCTGTTTCAGCGCCTCATTACCGGGGTCCTCCGTGTCGAGATAAGCGTTTGCTTCCATTACAGCACGCTTTAACTCAGAAAGCAGCGGCTCCATCATCCGCGTTTTCGTCTCGGCTGCAGCCGCTTCCTCCGACATGGCCTCAGATGTCACCACAATATCATCATAAAGGCCATTCAGCAGAAAATTGGTGGCAAAGGAGCGGCCCAAAGCTGCTGTTATATTGCTCATCCCGCTCAGTTTGAAGCCGAGATCAGGAATCTCTCCCGCCCTTTCACCATTTAAATAAACCGTAACAGAACCGTTGGCGCCGTCCTTTTCCGAATAAGACACGGCCATGGCGTTCCAGTCATCTGCAATGATATGTTCCAGAGCCGTATTCCCGGCGCTGATTCCGCCTCCCGCCTTGGAATCGCCGTATCCCACTTTCCCCGACTGGGTAAAAATATGGATATTCTGATTCTCTGTTCCTATGGAAAATGCCGCTTTTTTATTCCTGTTATCTTCATTTGTATCAGTATCTTCCACCTTTACGTTGGCAAGCAGCGTAAATTCTTTTCTCCCAAACAGTGCGGCCGCATCTTTGATCTCCGCATGGCCGCCATTCTGATTATTCCAGCCAGCTGTCACTTCTACCACGTTACCGCGGCCGGCGTCCGAGATAACGCTCGCTCCCCGATTCGTGAGGCCGCCATCCATCTCCTCCAGCGCTGTGTCAAACGGCACCAGGGATGAATCCTTTTCGGCAACCGCCAGCCAGCTGAGAATTGCCCCTTTATTCTTCGTATCCTGGATCCGGAGCGTCACCTCACCGGCCTTATCCAGGGTAACATCACCAGTGACGCGTGTTTCCTGGTTGACGATTAGCGCTCCGGTCGTTCCCAGAGAGACCGGGGTACCATCGTCGATCTGTGCCGTGATGTCAAGCGTTCTTCCCTGATCCGGCCACCATTCGTAGTGCGCGGATGTAATTTCATACGTTCCTGCATCCAGGGGAAGCGTATAGGTAAGAAGCTTGTCCTGATCATTATAGATCCCGGATACCGCCTTATCCTCTGTCGTTACATTCCCTTTGGTTTTCACATTCTGATTGTGAAATCCCCAGGAGCCTTCCACGTACACCGCATCGGCCGCATCATTTTTCAGCTTAGTCCCCGTTAATTCCTTCACCGCTTCATAGGCAGGAGTGGTTCCATCCAACGGGCCGCTGCTGTAATTATCAATATAATATACCAGCTCCTGAGGTACGACCTCCACATCATATCGTACACCTTTGCTGGTCACTGCTACTGTATCGTATGCCTTACCAAACTGGTCTGCCTTGACAGATGCGTCATCTTTTAACTGCTCCGGCACCTGGCCCACATAGGTAGCAATCCGCTGGTTTGTCTCAGCATAGGCTATCGTGGGAACAGAAACGGAAGGCACCATCATCGCAGTCACAAGAATCCAGGACAGCGCTCTCTGCCCCTGTTTCTTACACTTCATACTTTTTCCTCCTCTTTACATACCCTTTACCATAAAACAGTTCATTGAAGCATTGTCAATAAGCCCGCATTCACTTTTATTGTGAACAGTATCGTAAACAGAGGAAAAAGCAAAAAATGTCGAAAACAGATTCCTTTTGCTCTCTCAATTTGCTATAATTAAGTCAGGCTTATTGCTGTGATAAAATGCAGGAACGACTCTGTGCCACCAGATTGTTTTGCTTTGCGTTCACGCGATAAGCTTTTTCCTGCACTTTTTTATGTTTTTTCTCCCCCCTCTCCTTCTGAATGTATTATCACATAGTTTTTTGTGTGTTTTGAATAGAATATTTTTTCATGAAACTGTAATTTTATTAGTATTGTTCAATAGCCCCTTCCTCCCCTCTCTCTGTCCATGTAATTTCTTAAGCAATACCTGTACTTTTTATTTCTAATATTTTCCATCCGTTCTCATCACAGTTAATGACGCAGCGCTGTTCCAGTACAGCTTCTTCGCAAAATAAAAAACGCCCCCATACGGGACATTCAACTTCTTTGTCCTGTATGGGGGCACTGCATTTTTTAACCGCTTCTCAAGCTTCCTTCACCCGGATGTCTCACGATTCCCCGTAACACTCTGCGGCTGCTGAAAGCGCATCGATCACCTGTATTCCTACGGCCGGAAGACCGACTAAAACTGCGCTCATGACTTCAGCCTTTGTCGCTCCCAGCTCTTTTGCAGAATCCACATGGTAGGCAATGCCTCCGGTCATGCGCAGAGCGGCCAGTACGGATAAGTAGGCCAGCTCCTGCGTCTTTCTGTCCAGCGCACTGGCCTGCGAACCTTTCATGACCATTTCCATGTACGCCTTCCCGGTTTCTCCAGTCTCACTCAGCAAAATCTTAAATCCATTTCCCATCTTACTTTTCTCCATGTTACATTCTCCATTCTCTATTTTGGTTTTATGGTATTGAAACGATCACACGGCCTGCTGCCAGTCCCTATAACCGCTTCTATAAAGTAAGATGCTGTGAAATTATGAAAGTCCCGTTTTTTCTGCATTATTTTTAAAAAAAGTTCCGATTGCCGACGCCACCGTATCATACCATTCCTGCGACGGAACGCGGTCCGGAATGTTTCGGTAATAATGGAGAATCTGTCTCCTCGTTTCTTCGTTCGGCTGATACCCGGTACCCCGGTAGTCCAGTACGGTGATCCGCGTTCTTGTCTCCCTCTGCAGAGCATTCCTGTTATTAGAAAATTCAATCCATGCCGAACATCTGCAGGGATTTTTCTCATCCAGGATGCCGCAGTGGTCACGGAAGAAAGACTCCAGACTCAGCCTCGCCCTGTATAAAAGCCCCTTTACCGCCTTGGGCGTAACATCGAGAATTTCTGCCGTCTCCGGAATGGACAGGCCAAACATATCTACAAGCGAAAATGCAGCCCTCTGATTCAAAGGCAGCTTCCCCGCCATCGCAAGAAAGCAGCCGTCCCGAAGCCTTTCAACCTCCTCCGACACGATAACTTCTTCCACAGGAGACGGAATGCTTTCAGTAAGAAGACTCCCCTCCCGCTCCAGGGCCTCCATATCATCCGTAAAGCTGAGAGGGGTGCTGGCCTGTTTACGGATCTTCATCCGAAATTCATTGACACAGATTGTTCGCAGCCAGCTCTTCACCGCCGCCGGATTCTTAAGTTCCGGGCAGTGCAGCCACGCCTTTAAGAGCGTCTCCTGGGACAGGTCCTCTGCCTCCTGCACATCCGTTGTCAGACGGAATGCAAGCCCATACACGAACCTTCCATATTGCTCAATCCATTCTTCAGTTCCCAAGTCCACATTGCCTGCTGCCTTCTGTTGTATATCCTTCATCATACACCTCGCCGCAGTTCACAGCCCTGCTATTTATAAACCAGCCGTGATACCGTTTTTTCCTTTGCAAATCCCGGAATCTGGTACATCACCAGAACATCCGTGATCCCCTGTTCCTCCATCCACTCCTTCAAATTCAGGTTCAGGTACCGCAGGTCCGCCATATACACGGTTCCGAAATGGTTGGCCGTAAACACGGCGAAGCTGTGGGCGTAGGAGTCCTTGATTATGAAAAGCTTCTTTTCCTTCTGATCTCCTTCTATGCTCCTGTTTTCGATCTTGGTTATGGCATGGTTGCCGTCGAGATACATGGCGTATTTGTCCTTTCCCTTTAATGCATCAGGAAAGTAGAGGGAATCATATTCCTTCGGTTCCCCGTCGAAAGACACCCGGTAATTCTGCGGCTCCTTCGGCTGCCACACCTCGATGGAATCGTACCGCCACGGAACATTGAGTTTGGAATAGACCGTTCCATGAAACTCGCTGCTGGCCGTCCGGATATCAAACATGTCTTCCGTCCACGGGATAAGCCCCATGGACTCCGCCCACAGCCGGTATCCCAAAAACGCCCCTCTGGCGGTCCAATGGTGATCCGTCCGGTAGTACAGCTCCTCGTCCCGAAACGATTTTAAGCAGTCTTCTGCCGGAAGCACCATCTCCGGGGAGTTCCCTGCTTCTTTCAGGCGTTCAAAAAGCAGCTCCGTTACCCGGCCCTGATCGTAGGGCGCGGCGAGAAATGGCAGCCGGTCTGTCATGACCTGGGACGCCGATGGTACAAGCATCACCCGCACATGGTCTTTCCCCAGGGACTTCTCCGCCGCCCCTGTAAATGCGGCCAGCTTCTCCATATTTTTGTTCAGCTGCTCCCCTTCCACGTCCTCTGTATCGTATTTCTCGATCAGATAGCCGTCTTTCCCAAAGTATACGCCGTTTACATCTTCCTGAAAGGCCAGACGCTCTGACGTAACCTTCAGACCGATCCATCCGTTTCTTCCCGGAAACTGATCGCTCAAATACTGTTCATACTTCTCTCCATAGCTTCCATCCAGCAGAGACTTCACCGTAAATTCCGGTTTCTTTTGCAGATACCGGTTCTCCGAGTCGGAAAACGCCTTCTGCGGCGTAATCATACCCGCCAGGGATACAATCCCCAAAAAGCCCAGAAACAGGAAGGTCATGCCTCTGTCACTGTATCTCTCTTTCTTCATAAACTCTCCTCATTTCCAACGCTACTGTCTCCTGGCGTAAATACGCCGGGAGGCACTAGAACCTGAAATACAGAAACGGATTATAACTGGCATCTACCAGAAATGCAACCGACAGCACAAGAATAACCGCCACAAACAGCAATTCGGCCGTCTCTCTCACACGTCCCGAAAGCTTCCTGCACAAGATCCCCGGAAGCGGTGTAGAACCCAGGACAGCCGCCGCAAGTAACGGCAGATTGGTCACCAGCAAATACCACGTTCTCCGGCTTGCAAAGGCGATACCTCCGGCGCCGGCCATCTGGGTGAAGTACTGAAGCCCCTCCGCCATATTTTCATGTGCAAACAGCACCCAGCCAAGAAAGACGAAGACCATGGCGTATGCGCTTCTGACGGCAGATGGCATCTTCTCCAGATACGGCTTCAGAATAAACTTCTCAAGCAGCAGAAGCACACCGAAATAGAGCCCCCATAAAAGGTAATTCCAGGCCGCTCCGTGCCAGATTCCTGTCAGCAGCCAGACGATCGCGATGTTCCGCACCTGCACCGCAGCGCCTCTCCTGTTTCCGCCCAGCGGTATATACACATACTCCTTAAACCAGGTGCTCAGGGTGATATGCCACCTGCGCCAGAAATCGGTGATGCTCTTCGCCGTATAGGGATACCGGAAATTCTCCGGGAAGTGAAAGCCCATCATCGCGCCCAGCCCCATGGCCATATCGGAATAACCGGAAAAATCAAAGTAGATCTGCATGCCGAACGCCAGAATCCCCATCCACATCATCAGGACGGTCCGCTCTGCATCCGGAACTCCCGAAATCTGCGTCCACAGCGCTCCTATGGTATTGGCGATCAATACCTTCTTTCCCAGGCCCACGGCAAACAGAAAGACTCCCCTGGAAAATCCGGCGAAGTTCTCAGTCCGCTCCCGCAGTTCCTCTGCAATGGTATGATACCGCACGATTGGTCCCGCAATCAGCTGGGGAAACATGGAGACATAGGCGCCGAAATCGATGATATTCTTCTGCGGGCTGGCCTCCTTCCGGTAGATGTCGATCGTGTATGACATGGTCTGGAACGTATAAAAGGAAATACCGATAGGAAGCGCCAGTCCCGGAAGAGGGAATGCAAGCCCGGTCAGCCGCCCCACGGTTTCCAAAAGGAAATCCGCGTATTTAAAGACACCTAAAAGCCCCAGATTGATGATGACCGAGGAAGCCACACAGAGCCTGGCCCGCTTCTGTTTTCCCTCTTCCATAAAGCGCCACACCAGACGTCCGTGGACGTAATCGACCAGCGTGGAAAACAGCAGCAGTGAGATGTACACCGGTTCTCCCCAACCATAAAAAATGAGGCTCCCAATGAACAGAACCCCATTGCGGAACCTCTTTGGAGCAGCAAAATATACAATTAACATAACCGGCAGAAACCGGAATAAGAATAACAGGCTGGAAAATACCATGTTTACCCCTCAAAGAATGCGTTAATTGCGTCAACTGCCTTCTTGTTTTCTTCCTGTGCAGATTGAAGGGCAGCCTCTTCGCCCTGCTCCTGCGCTTCCTCAGAAGCCGTTCCCAGCATAACGAAGAACACATAATCTCCGTGGCGGACTACTTCAGACGCCTGCACCTTGCTGATGTTCATCGGATACTGCATGGAATCTTCCACGAGACGGGTGCGGTAATCGCCGAGAAGCTTCTCCACATCCCCGCCCTTTCCTTCCTTCGCCCTGATGGCCACAAAGGTGTCCACATGGACGCTGATCATCGGTCCTTCCGCGATGAATTCCTCGTATAAATCCGCCGGAACTCCGAATATATCGTTTAATGCCTGTGCGTCATAGGCTGCGCTTGGTATATAATTTTCTCCGTATACATCTTTTACTGCCTGGTGAACTTTCTCCAAATCCACCGTAATCGCCTGTGTGGACTCTGCCACAGTTCCTGACCCGCCGTTATCCGGGCCCTTCTTGCCTCCACAGGCCGTAAGGCTTATCGCTGTCAGAACCAGCGCGGTTACAAATACTGATTTTCTCATAAATTTCTCCTTTATCTGTTCTACTTACGCGGATTCATTATAATATAGAACCGGCCAGATATCTATAGCATATCTCATACGAAATACTGAAGGTTCTCTTACGAACCGTCAGTTCATTCCCTGTCCTTCATTCCCCGTCATTTCATCAAATGAAATCAGCCATACTGCAATGAAAAAGCCTGCACACCCCTTACCTCCATTATTCCAGGTCAAATAAGGCGATGTGCAGGCGTATCAAAATTCAAAATCATCAAACCCATAGAGCAGCGGATAAGGCGCACAGTCCCGCAGGGGGGCCTGGATCGTTCCCTTCACGCCTCTGCTGAATGCCGGTCTGCGTGTGGCAGACTTTGTTCTGTTCTTAATCAGCCGGCCGCCCTTCCCCAGTTCTCCCACATAATATCCGTCCTGATCATAAATATCTCTGCCAAAAAACTTCCCGAGCACGGTGCCGTCACAGGCCACCAGATACTCCTTCTGTCTGACTCCCACGTATTTACCGCCCCAGGTCCAGAATCTATCCATACTCTCACACCATTCCCTTTTCTCAAATCTTTTCTCATATCATACACTATTTTTGTAAAAAAAGGAACACCCGGATTCCCTTGTTTGAACACATTTCCTAAAATTTCGGTCAGGTATAGATTTTTCCGATATTCTGGTATATAATTGGCAACAACAAAAGAGAAGAATCTTATCTTCAGGAGGATACCATGGGATTTCAATATGTAAACAACCTTCCGACCCCGGATGAAATCAAAGAACGCTTCCCTCTTCCGGCTGAATTAAAAGAGCGGAAGGCAAAGAGGGACCAGGAGGTCAGCGATGTTCTGACCGGCAAAAGCGATAAATTTCTCGTGATCATTGGTCCGTGCTCTGCGGACAATGAAGATTCCGTGTGCGACTACGCAGAACGCTTAATCAAGGTTCAGGAGAAGACCGCGGACCGTCTCATCATCATTCCGCGTGTCTACACCAACAAACCGCGTACCACCGGCGAGGGATACAAGGGAATGCTTCATCAGCCGGACCCGGAGAAAAAACCGGATATGCATGAGGGACTCATCGCCATTCGCAAGATGCACATGCGTGTATTTGCCGAGACAGGCTTCCCCACCGCCGATGAAATGCTCTATCCGGAGAACATGACTTATCTGGATGATATCATGTCCTACGTGGCCATCGGAGCCCGGTCCGTAGAGAACCAGCAGCACCGTCTTACCGCCAGCGGCTGTGACGTGGCCGTCGGCATGAAAAATCCGACCAGCGGCGACTTATCCGTTATGCTGAACTCCGTCGTAGCGGCACAGCAGGGTCATGATTTTACATACCGCGGCTGGGAAGTAAAGAGCGGCGGCAATCCGCTGGCTCATACCATTCTCCGCGGCGCAGTCAACAAACACGGCCAGTGCATTCCGAACTACCATTTTGAAGATCTGGTTCTGCTTCAGGAACTTTACGCCAAGCGCAACCTGGATAATGCAGCCTGTATCGTGGATACCAACCACTCCAATTCCAACAAGAAATACATGGAACAGATCCGCATCGCCAAAGAAGTTCTTCACAGCAGAAGACATGCGGCTCAGATCAAGGATCTGGTCAAGGGCCTGATGATCGAAAGCTACATTGAGCCAGGCAGCCAGAAAGTCGGCGAGCACTGCTACGGGAAATCTATCACCGATCCCTGTCTTGGATGGACAGATTCTGAACGACTGCTTTATGAGATTGCGGAAAACGTATAAAAATAAGAGAACAGCCGCGCACGAGGTTTTAATCCTGTGCGCGGCTGTTGTACTTTGCCCTTACTTTGTCTGAACGACTCCATTTACAGTCCATTCACCGTTCTCATTCACGGTATTCCCATCAATCACACCATTCCGCATCATTTTCCCGCGCGTGCCATCTGAATTGGGGTTAAAATAATAGCATTTCTGTACGCCATTCTGATCTGGAACCCAGCACCAGCCGGTAACCATCTTTCCTCTGGTTCCATCCGAATTTTGATTTAAGTAAAACAGATTCTCCCCGTCCTGATACCATCCAGTTACCATGTTTCCATTCGCATCAAAGAAAAACCAGTCAAAAGAATTTTGCCTTGATGTAGGATTGGCATATGGATTGTATACTGCCGCCCACTGATTGAGGTAAGGCATTCCATTTGAATCGGTAAATCTCCAGCCGCCCTCCTTTGTCTGTGTCCAATCCCCCTTTACCACGTAATCAGGGATCGATTCTGCCCCTGATATACCGGCTGCACCAGGCCCTTTTCCGGTTCCTCCCGCTGAAGAACCGCCTCCACCCGATGAAGAACCGCCGCTTCCGTAAGAATGGGATCCACCGCCTCCGGAGCCGCTTCCTCCACCGCTATTGGAAGAAGAACCGCCTTTTATGGTGACGGTAAACGACGCTTCCAGGTCTTTGTATTTCACAGTGATTGTCTGCTGCCCCTCCTGATTCGCATCATAACCGGTACACATCTGCGAAATTACCGGCATATACGAAATCCCATGTTCGGTACAGTTCAATGCCGCGACAACTCCAAAATCTTCAATTGCCGAAGCCTTTTTAAATGTCATGTCTGCCGGCACAAACAGCTCCATATGGTTCAGCTTATCATCGTAGCATCCAGAAAACATCTGCACCCAATAATTATTTGACTCTCCTGTCGCAAAATGTACAAAATTGTCATTCATTATATTTTTATAATGCCCGGAACTGTGCATCCACCCATTCATAACGGCCGCCGGGCTCGAGTATCCCCATGCTATATTTTCTCCCATTGAGCTGGTAGTATAGCCGATCTCATTAAAAACCGTAAAACAGCTGCTTCCGTCAGGCCGGATATGGGAATATTTCTGTGTCAGTTCCTTTTTCCTTATATCAGTCCCTGTCTGCATAAGGGGAACCATGGAAAGAGGAAGGTGTCCTTCCTTCATACGGTTCTGATTGGTAATCCGAAACACGGTCCATTCCCTTGAAGTGTACATATCCTCAGACGGTGGAACCATTTCATCATAACAGAGGTACTTACAGGATACCTCGTATCCGTCAGCTGTCTGAAAAAATAAATTCGCTCGGCCTCTTTTCTTTGCAGTAAAGACTCCCTCCTGGGTGATACTGATCACGTTTCCGTTGTCGCTGCGCCATACCCCTTCAGGAGCCTCTTCAAAGCCGGAAAACGTAATCTTAACCTGACCGGTGATCCCGACTGTCACTTCCTGATCCTGCATCAGAATTTCTTTATCAGAAACAACGACTTCTAAAACCCTTCCCTCCGTCTCCTGGGGGTCCTGGGTTTCATCTGAGCTGCGTTTCACTGCGGTCACCTTATATTGATACGTCTTTCCTTTTTCAGCAGTTTTATCTGTGTAGTTTCTTTTCCATGTCCCAGACTCCAGCTTTATGTAATCACTGCCGTCTTCAGAACGATACAGATTGCACTGATAGGAACCGGAGACGTTCCACTTGATCTGTACATATCTGTGATAATTATTCACAAGGACAATGTCCGTAATTTTCTCACTTTCATCCCACTTCATCAGCAGTGCATTGGACCTGGTTGCCTTATTCTGGGCATTTGAATCCGTCGCCTTGTCATAGTTCTCATCTTTTTCAGCATTTGAGCTGCTGGCTGTCCTCACCTTTGATGCGTACTCTGATCCAAGGCCATGCTCTGGTCTGCTGCCTGTGTCTGCCCATGCATAATTACTGCAAACCAGTACAAAAGTCAGCGCCAAAGCCAGTATTCGTTTCTTTTTCATCTCATATCCCCCTTCATGTCCCGATTGTAAGGATTTTAAATGCACCATTTTCCTTACAATTCCATTAAATTTTTATTAACTGAGATCAATTATACAATGCCCTTCCCTGATTATCAAGCGATTCAAAATTATATTACTAATTTCGCATCATTTATTGTATACTATATTTCTAATCACCAACTGGGGGAAATGATATGAACGCATTACAGAGAAACTGGAAACAGAATTTTTTTACGATATGGGCGGGGCAGGCTTTTTCCCAATTTTCAAGCGCTGTCCTTCAGTTTGCCATTGTGTGGTACTTGACGGATCAGACCGGCTCGGCTCTCGTCCTGACAGCCGCCATGATGATGGGATTTTTACCGCAGGGAGTCCTGGGGCCGTTTATCGGGGTGTTCATCGACCGGTATAACCGAAAACGGATCATGATTCTCTCGGATCTGTTCATCTCCGCCGCCAGTTTGGTCATGGTAATCGCCGGCTGGACGGGGACATTGTCAACCGAACTGATCCTCGTGGTCCTGTTTTTCCGTTCCATCGGTTCTGCCTTTCACATACCGTGTCTCCAGGCCGTTACGCCGCAGATTGTTCCGGAGGATCAGCTGACCCGCTGTGCCGGATATTCCCAGGCTTTAGAATCCGTATCACAGATACTAAGCCCGGTACTGGCTGCCGTATTCTACAGCTCCTGGAGTTTAAGCGGCATCATCTTTCTGGATGTCCTGGGCGCATTGGCCGCGGTCTTCACACTGGCCATAACAGAGATACCGAAACTGCCGGAAGAGGAAAACAGGGGAAAAGTCCATGTACTGCGGGAGGCCATGGAGGGCTTCTTAATTCTGAAGACGAATAAGGGCATGCTGGGTCTGGTTCTGATCAGCACCCTGTATACCCTGGCGCTGATGCCGACCAGTGCGTTGTTCCCGCTGATGAGCATGTCGTATTTTCATGGAACCAGCACAAATGCAAGCGTCGTCGAAGTCGTATTTTCGATCGGGCTGTTGTTCGGCTCTCTTATACTATCGAAATGGGGCGGAACGAAAAACAGGATTTATACCATTGTCGGTTCGTTTCTGCTGATGAGCTTCAGTTTATTTATATCCGGGCTTCTTCCTGAGCATGGTTTTGCTGCATTCGTCTTCTGCTCCTGGCTGATGGGCGTGTCCGGTCCGTTTTATTGGGGAATCTACACACCACTGCTGCAAAGCAGCTTCGAAGCAAAATATCTGGGACGCGTTCTATCGTTATCCGGCAGCATCCGGCTGATCAGCGGACCGGTCGGATTATCCGTCTCTGGAGTATTTGCGGAGCGCTTTGGCGTTGAGAAATGGTTTATTATCGCCGGATGGCTGGTGCTCATCGCGTCGTTTTTATGTCTTGCGATACCAGCCGTGCGCAATTGTAATCGACAGGCGGAAGGACAGGAGGGGGAGGGGCTGTAATATTTCTGAGGTCCCTGGATTACAGGCCGGCTATGAACCTCCGGGCCGCATGGATCATATTATATCTGTGTGACCTGGCCCTATTGCAGATATTATAACCAGCGCTGTTATCTGAAAGGTTTCCGCACATTCCCAGTTTTAGTGGATACATGTAGCCACCATTTAGTTTTTACACATATTTCACAAAATTTTCACGATTAAACTGTTTATTTTTTTGCTTTATTCTTGTATCGCGCTAAAATATATGGTAGAATATAGATAGATTGATTTATCTATATTTCACAGTTCACCAATCTTTTTCTGGAAGAGTATCTTAATGTTTTGTCACCCGACGTACGGATTATCCGCCCGCCATAAAAAGGAGGCTGGGATATGCGAACGAAACAAGTTGACATTTATCAGCGTTATACCCCCATCCCCATAGCTGTTTTAATTACGGCGGCCAATTGTTTTGACTGCGACATCTATATCGATAATGGCAAATCGAAAGTAAATGTAAAAGACTATGATGAGATGAAAAAAGGACTGGTAACGCGGAACAGAAATTTACTATTTTACTTTGACGGCAAAGATGAGAAAGCCGCTGAAGGACGGATTGAGATGTTGTTTCAGCCTTAATCTGTCAGAAAGGACACCGATATGCCACAGTACACCGATGATTTCAGGCCGCTTGACACCATATCCGGTTTTTCCGTAAGACCAGGATTGTACGAAGAATTCGGCGCGCGTCTAATACCTGGAGGAGTCAGTTTCACGCTTCATTCTCAGGAAGCTGCGTCCTGCGAGCTGCTGCTGTTTCACCATAACGAAAACGAACCATACGCGAAGATCCCCATCCCGGACCGTTACCGGATCGGGAATGTCTATTCCATCATCGTGTTCGACTTAGACACCCGGGATTTGGAGTATGCGTTCAGCATTGATGGGCCGTATGATCCAAAGAAAGGGCTTATCTTCGACAAAACCAAATACCTTCTGGACATTTATGCGAAAGCCGTTACCGGACAGGGCACATGGGGCTCCAAGCCGGAAAGCGGCTTTCGGTATAAAGCGAGGGTAGTCTCAGACAATTTCAACTGGGACGACTGCTGCCATCCTCCGATTCCCATGGAGGATTTAATTATTTATGAGCTTCATGTCAGGGGATTTACAAGGGATGCTTCTTCCGGGGTCACCGCTCCCGGAACCTTTCAGGGAATCATGGAAAAGCTTCCCTATCTGGAGGACTTGGGCGTCAACGCCATCGAGCTGATGCCCATTTTTGAATTTGACGAGATGCGCAGCCAGCGCAGCGTGGACGGGAAGATGCTGCTGGATTACTGGGGCTACAATCCCGTCAGCTTCTTCGCTCCCAACACCAGCTACGCCTCAAAAAGCGAGCACAACCACGAGGGCCGGGAGCTGAAGACGCTCATCCGCACCATAAAAGAGCACGGCATGGAGGTCTATCTCGACGTCGTCTTCAATCACACCGCGGAAGGCAATGAAAGGGGCGGATTCTTCTCCTTTAAGGGCTTTGACAACCATATTTACTACATGCTGACCCCCGAAGGCTTCTACTATAATTTCAGCGGCTGCGGCAATACCTTAAACTGCAACCATCCCATCGTCCAGCAGCTGATTCTGGACTGCCTCCGGTACTGGACCATCCACTACCACGTGGACGGTTTCCGGTTTGATCTGGCTTCTATCCTCGGGCGAAGCGAGGATGGCACGCCGCTTCACAAGCCTCCGCTTCTGGAATCCTTATCCTACGATCCGGTGCTCGCCAGTGCGAAGCTGATCGCCGAGGCCTGGGACGCGGGAGGTCTGTACCAGGTCGGCTCCTTCTCTTCCTGGAACCGCTGGGCGGAGTGGAACGGCAAATACCGGGACGATATGCGCCGTTTTTTAAAGGGCGATGACAACACCGCCGCTGCAGCTGTCAAGAGAATCACCGGCTCGCCGGATCTCTATCCGCCGGCCACACGTGGATATAATTCCTCCGTCAACTTTCTGACGTGCCACGACGGTTTTACCCTCTATGACCTCTACAGTTACAACGAAAAACACAACGAGGCCAACGGCTGGAATAATACAGACGGAGACAGTAACAACAACAGCTGGAACTGCGGTATCGAGGGCGAGACCGATGATCCTGACATTCTGGCACTCCGTTTCCGCATGATCAAAAACGCCTGTGCAGTCTTAATGTGCAGCCGCGGGACTCCGATGTTCTTCGCCGGTGACGAATTCGGCAACACCCAGTACGGCAATAACAACGCCTACTGCCAGGACAATCACATTTCCTGGCTGGACTGGTCACTGCTGGAGAAGAACCGGGAAATCCATGCATTCTTCCGCCGTATGATCGCCATTCGAAGGAGTCATCCGGTAATCCGAAGGGAGACGGTTCCTTCCAGCACCGGATTTCCGCCTGTCAGCGTTCACGGAACAGAGGCCTGGAAGAATGAAACAGCGTCCTATACCCACTACATCGGCATCATGTACGCCGGGAAACACGACGACGGCACCGAGGATATCATCTACCTCGCCGTCAATACCTACTGGGAACCGCTCACCATCGGTCTGCCAAAACTTCCCGAAGGATTTTGCTGGAACCTGCTCATCGATACGGGGAGAGGGAAAGAAAGTATTCCGGAACGTGTGAGCGGCTGGAAAGAAGCGGCCTGCCATTCGGTCACGATTGGAGCGAGGGCTGTGATCGTCCTGGGAGCCGTGGAGATTTAAGAACAGTCTGTATAAGAAAAGTTTAAATAAGAAAAGTTTAAATAAGAAAGTTTGAATAAGTAAGTTTGAATAAGTAAGTTTGAATAAAAAACAGAGGCAATAATCCGCAATGCCCTGGTGGCGGATTATCATGCTGCAACCCCTGGTGGGTCTGCGGCATGCCTCTGTTTTTCGTTTTTCGTTTTTTATTTTCTATTTTATATTTTCTATTTTCTATTTTTAAATTTTAATTTTTAACTTTTTAGCTTTTCATTTACGTAAATCCACTTCTAAATCTAATATTATATGCTGCCAAACCGAATCAGCCGATAAAGGCTGTGATTCCAAAGTAGACTAAAACGATGGCTCCAAGGACGATTCTATAGTAGCCAAAGAATTTGAAATCGTGTTTTCTGATGTAGCCCATCAGGAAGCGGATTGCGTATACGGAGACGATGAAAGCCACTACCATGCCGAGGATCAGATAGAAGACCTGGGGGCCGGTGAAATGGAGACCGTATTTTACAATCTTTAAGAAGCTGGCACCGAACATAACAGGGATTCCCAAGAAAAAGGAAAACTCGGCGGCAGCGCCTCTGGAGCATCCAAGGATCATGGCGCCCAGGATGGTGGAACCGGACCGGGATGTGCCGGGGATCAGGGACAGGAGCTGAAACAGGCCTATGTAAAGCGCCGTCTGGTAGGAGATGTCTCCCACCCGCTGCATCTCAAAGTTTCGGCTTTTATTCGCGTTTTCAATGACGATGAACAGCACGCCATAGATAATTAAGGTGGCCGCAACGACATAACCGTTCATCAGGTATTTTTCCATAATGTCATCGATCAGAAGTCCTATGATGGCCGCCGGGATACACGCGAGAATAATTTTGGACCAAAGCTCCAGTGTAGCCCGCTTTTGTGCGGGTTTCTTCGTCGGTGAAAATGGATTCAGCTTATGGAAATACATGACCACGACCGCCAGAATCGCGCCTAGCTGGATCACGACCATAAACATGTTTTTAAAATCTTCCGGCTGCTTCAGATGGATGATTTCATCTACCAGTATCATATGGCCCGTACTGCTGATGGGGAGCCATTCGGTAAATCCCTCCACGATTCCAAGCACGATTACCTTTAATGTCTCAATTATACTCATCTCTTATTTTCCGTCTCCATTCTTATATATTTTCAATCTGCCAGTCTATGGGCTCCAGCCCGTTGGCCTTTAAATACTCATTGGTTTTGCTGAAATGCCTGCTTCCGAAAAAGCCCCGGAACGCAGAAAGGGGACTGGGATGCGGCGCCTCCAGAATCAGGTGCTTCGGATTGGTCAGCATACTCTTCTTATTCTGTGCCGGTCGGCCCCACAATAAGAATACCATCGGCCGGTCCTGCTCGTTTAAGATTTTGATAGCCGCGTCCGTAAATGTCTCCCATCCGATTCCCTGGTGGGAGTTAGCCGCATGAGCGCGGACAGTCAGCACTGTATTGAGCAGCATGACGCCCTGATCCGCCCACTTCTTTAAGTAGCCGTTATTGGGGATATCGCATCCCAGATCGTCGTGCAGCTCCTGATAAATGTTCACCAGCGACGGAGGTACAGCCACATCCGGCTTTACGGAGAAGCAGAGGCCGTGGGCCTGCCCGTAATTGTGGTAGGGGTCCTGCCCCAGAATCACCACCTTTACCTTGGAAAGGGGCGTAAACTGAAACGCATTGAAGATATCATCCGCCTCCGGAAAGACTCTTTTCGTCTCATACTCCTGCTTAACCTTCTTATAAAGTTCCTTGTAATATGGCTTCTTAAACTCCACACTCAGTGGTTCCAGCCAGTCATTATCGATTGCACCCATTTTGCTGTTATTTCCTTTCGTATTGTCCTGTATACTTTTGACTGTATCGTAATCCTCTGCCCTATAACCTCACAGGCAGTCCCCGGTCCGCCAGATAGCGCTTCAGATCCATGATCTCCAGTTCCTTATAATGGAACAGGGAGGCCGCCAGCGCAGCGTCAGCTTTTCCCGTCGTCAGGGCATTGTAAAAATGTTCTTTTGTTCCGGCGCCGCCCGACGCGATGAGCGGTACGGAGACGCAGTCTGCGATCACGGCGTTTAATTCATCGTCATATCCGGCCTTTGTGCCGTCACAGTCCATGCTGGTTAAGAGAATCTCCCCCGCGCCCATGCGGTCGGCCTTCATGGCCCACTCCACTGCGTCAAGCCCCGTGTCGATACGGCCGCCGTTTTTGTATACATTCCATCCGCTTCCGTCGGCCCGCCTTCTGGCATCGATGGCGACAACCACGCACTGGCGTCCGAATTTGTCCGCCGCATCGGAGATCAGCTCCGGTGTGTTAATGGCAGAGGAATTGATGGATATCTTATCCGCGCCCTCCCGCAGAAGCAGTTTAAAATCATCTACCGTGCGGATTCCTCCGCCCACGGTAAATGGGATAAAAACCGTTTCCGCCACGCGGCGCACCATATCCACCACGGTATTTCGGTTGTCTGAGGAAGCTGTGATATCCAGAAAGACAAGTTCATCCGCTCCGGCCTTATCGTATGCGGCCGCGATCTCCACCGGATCTCCGGCATCCTTTAAATTCACGAAATTGACGCCCTTCACCACGCGTCCGTTATGTACATCGAGACATGGAATTATCCTTTTCGTCAGCATCCGGCCACCTCCTATTGTAGTTCGATGAAATTTTTCAGAATCTTTAAGCCCGTGGTACCGCTCTTTTCCGGGTGGAACTGACAGGCAAAGATGTTGCCGTGTTCCACGGAAGCGTGAAAACGGACACCGTAAACGGAGGACGCCGCCACATCCCTTTCATTCTCCGCTTTTAAATAATATGAATGGACAAAATACACATATTCCCCCGAAGCCAGTCCTTTAAAAAGCTTTGCTTCCGGACGGATGTCCAGACAGTTCCAGCCCATGTGAGGAACCTTGAGCCCCGGTGTATCCGGGAACTTCACAATCTCTCCCGGAAGAATTCCCAGACCGGGGACGCCTTCACTCTCCCCGCTCCGCTCAAATAAAAGCTGCAGCCCAAGACAAATCCCTAAAAACGGAGTTCCCTGGTCTGTCACGCGGTGAATCACATCCACTAATCCGTATTGACGGAGCTTCCCCATGGCATCTCCAAAGGAACCAACTCCCGGCAGAATCACCCGATCCGCGGAAAGAATCGTCTTCTCATCCCGGCTGATAACCGGCTGCTCTCCCAATGCATCCAGTGCCTTTTCCACACTTCTTAAATTTCCGGCATCGTAATCAATAATCGCTATCATGGCCGCCACCTCGTATCGCCTTTTTTCAACATTTTATCACAGGATACCTGATTGTACAACTTTAAAAGTTGAAGTATAAATTTCTAAAGTACTCTACGGAATTCACCGGGACAGACACAGCCGTTTCCCCCATTTCAGCGGAAAGCTGTGCAAATTTTCCATGGATCCGGTACATATGAGCCTTCTTATTCAGCGCCGCTGTCTTCTCAAACGGCCACCGGATCACCGTAGGCACGGCAAATCCAACCCCCAGCTCCAGAATAACCAGCCTCTTGTTCAACGTGCCGGCCAGCCAGGCTGTATAATTATTCCACTGTGGCAGATAGCCTTCCTCAATATAAGTTTCCGCCTTGATGGTATTTCCCGTAAGCGGCGCGCCGCAGTGAGGGCATATATCGTCCGGAATCTCCCCCGGCTCCCAGATATCCTTCGTGCAGGAGCGGGAGCACTGGCGCCACGTTTCATTTCCGCAGGGAGCCACAATTCTCGACGCATCGATCCCTGACTCAAAGATCCGTGCATCCGTCACCGTCGTCACGATAAAAAAGTCCCTGCCCTCTGTCAGCTCCGCCAGCTTCTCATACACATTTGCTATATCCGGGACAAGCTCCGCCTTCCACTCTTCCCCCAGACCGATCAATAATTTCTCACACTCTGCAATTTCCTGTCTGATATTACGATTTTCTTCCATTTTGACTCTCCGTTTCATCTCTTGTCCGGCCGCCCCCCGCTCCCGTTATCATGCCCATAGACGGCGGCCAACTGCCCCTCATTATACACCACCCCGGGCATTGGGAAAAGTATTTTCTCAGTATCCCTAAATTTTCTTGAGTTTCCCTGCCTTTTTATGCTATACTAGGAGCACTCAGTGAAGCACTTCATAAGCTTCATGTGAGTTATAAGATTTCACATGGATAGAAAGAAGACTTTAATGATGATTACAGACAAACAAGGACATAAGAGACTGAAACGTCCCTCCCCATTTCTCGGTGCCTGCGTGGCTGTGGCCGTGCTGGCGCTGCTGCTGGTTATCTATAACTTTTCAAAGCCCGTTCCCATGGTTGGCAGTAAGACCATCACCATCGATGTGGTTTACAAGGATGGCAGTGAGGACAGCTATCACGTTACTACCGAGGCGCAGTACTTGAAGGAGGCGGTGGATGACATTCCGGAGCTGACCATAGAAGGCACCACCACCGAGGAATACGGCCTCATGATGATTACCGTCAATGGAGTGCGGGCGGACTATACACAGGATGGAGCCTACTGGGCGCTGCTTTTAGATCATGAACCCTGCAATTACGGCATCACCATGCAGCCCATCAAAGACGGCGAAAATTACAGTATTGTATATACACCGGCGGACCAGTAATGGAGCCGCCGTTTCTTTGGGCAAAAGGGGATTCTTCCCCCACCATTCTCAGCTTCCCGGTCTGCCCCGGCTTGCTCATGCGGCCTTTCCTGTTCCGGTTTCGGGCATAAGCACTTCTAAACGTGCAGGATTTTTCTAAAAACCAGTGAAAATGCCCAAACTCGCTGCGCTCAAACAGGTGGGCATTTCCCCTGAATGAAAAATTCTGCGCGTTAAGAA
>NZ_JBKVCZ010000042.1:0-48723 GCF_046966825.1 Hungatella sp.
GCCGGAAGGCTGGTACTGTCTCTGTAAAATGCTTCAGCTGGCTCTCTCCCGGGCTGTCAAAGCTGAAAAAATGGTATGCCCCGATCCTGAGTCCCGTGTCCTTCGCCGCTTCCCAGTTCTCCGCAAACTTCTCATCCGTATGAGAGCTTCCCTCTGTCGCCTTTATGTATGCAAAATCCAGATCCTGCGCCGCCAGAACCGGCCAGTCGATGGTCCCCTGATAGTGGGAGACATCCACACCGCGTACCGGATACCGCTTCTTTGAAGGATTATTTAACTGAATCAGGCCGCAATAGACCGCATACCCATAGAACGCGCACAGGACGGCCGCCATCACGCAGAACACGCCGGCTGCTATTATCCGTTTTCTTCCTCTTCTGCTCTTATCCATTCCTGCCCTCCTCTGCCGCTGTCACTGAAAACAGGCTGTTGTCAACGGGAATGGACCGCTTTCGCCATTCGGAACTTAAGGCCTGTCTCCCTGTTCACTCTGTCTGCCATAGCTGCTGATGCATATAAATACAATGGCGCCTCATGGCTGTTATCCAGGTAAAAACGTTGTTCTCCGCCGCCCTGCCGGTCCAGAATCCGGTTTAAAAATCCCGCCATCCCGGTATCCATCCAGTCGCGGTTTTTTCTGGCCTTCCATTGATAAACACGGTCATGAAAACGGAAGCTTACCGCATAACGTTCCTCCCCGCTGATCTCCTCAAACGGCAGCCCGGATATCGCCTTCAGACCATTTAATATCTTTCCGTAGGAATCCCACTGATAGATACACTCCCGGTCCCCGGTCGAGTAGACGCAGTTCAGCGCCTTCCTGCTCCCGGCCAGTATACAGAATCCATAGTATGGGTGACTGGCAAGATACTCATTTTCCGAAGGCGTAAGACCGAGAATAAATTCCTGTTCCATTTCAGCCGGAGTAATGGAGATCCCCGCTTCCCTCAGTACCCGTATCTGCTCCAGTTTCGGAACACATCCGCTTCCCTCCACTCCCATCATATCTTCAACCGCCGCCACGGCGCGCCGTTTTACAATCTGCACACAGACGGCCAGAGCCACCGCGACAGCCAGTAAAATCAGGAGACAGCTCATTATCGTACCGATGAAACCTGCTGCCATATCCGCTTCACTTCCTTTCCCGGGCGTACCTGCATTCCCGTAACTATTTTTGATAAATGCCGCGGCACGACAGCAGCATTTTTACCCGAGGAACCAGGTGTTCTCTCAATCCATGATGATCGTTTTCATCGTTTCCACATTCCCATACCCGCCTGCGAAAACACCGGAAACAGTATTGCCGCTGCTATGCACATGAACATATATTTCGGAAATGCGATTCAAGCAATGTCCCTGTTCAAAGATATACCGACTCCGTTTCTGTTCGTATTTATGCAGATAACAGGCCAGCGCACAGTTGGAGGTTCCGGTGGCGGATTCCTCATCAATACCATACAGAGGCGCGAAATTTCTGCATATTGCGGTTAAATTTCCCTCTCCCGTAAGAGAAAATGCATGAATCCCGACGCAGTCCCTTTCCTGACTGAGTTTCGCAATAACGGCGAAATCAGGAACCATGTTTTCCAATACCGTCGGCGACTCAATCGGAACTATGATATCTTTTAGACCAGTCGATACCATTTGAACAGGCAGATTTCCTATACCGGAGCCAGCTTTTAAACCGAAACATGGTTCGACCTCTGCCCTGTTCAGTGTCTCGTAAAATTGCGGAGTATTCTGCTGCATGAATATTGCCCCGTCATCCTCCACATTTATGCTCAATATTCCAGACCTTGTCTCAATCGTATACCCGGATTTTTTCAGTCTGTTTAAATAATTTAACACGACAAACGATGCAATTGTCGCATGGCCGCACAGGGGAACCTCTCCCGCCGGTGTAAAATATTCCAGACTATAATCCGCCTGTTCCGACTGAGAAAGAAAGGCAGTCTCGGAATATCCTAACTGATACGCTATCTTTGTTTTTTCTTCTTTGCTCAAAACAGGGCACTGCAAAACTACACCGGCTCTATTTCCGCCCATATTGTTTTTACTAAATGCGCTTGCTACGCAGACATCGATCAACATAGGAATTCCTTTCGCTGTAACAACGGTATTTTGCTGTTGGACACGCTGTCCTTATGAATAAGGATCATTTATGAAAACGGATCATTTATGAAAGCCGATAAAATATGAAAACAGCAAGCCATCTCCGGCCTGCTGATCAGTCCTGCCATACCACATTCCGCCTGGTTTTGCCGCTTAACAGAGATACGTTCGACTCCGGCTGGAAAACCGTTACACTCATTATCTGCATTTTTTTCATTTGAATTCTCCCGTTTTTCACAAGCCGCAATTTACCTGGAACCTGACCGTTATGGAATCAGTCTGTTTTTTCAAAAATGACGGTCTGCTCTTTCATCGATATTTTACCGACCTGCCAGCCATACTCTGTCAACTCTTTTTTATAGTTCAAAAAAGAATGGTCTAATGGTATTCCAACTATATCCGCTATCTCATCAAACGTTAATTTCAAAGACTTGCATTCCTTTTCCCGTACATATTCCCACAATGCCTGATATTTGCTCATTTCGTATTACTCCTTTCCGCCCCTCTGAAGCTGCCGTTTATTAAAAACCGTCGCTAAACGCCTTTAGATCTCTTTTGACTTCATCGGGCAATTGATTATACCCCAGATCATCAATCGCTCCCTGAAGCGTATATAAATGGACTAAACAGACATTTGGGTAACGCAATTTCAAACGCAGAAAAGCTTCTTTGCTTCCTGTCTGCCTTAACTCCTCAGCCGAACAAATATCGACAGCTTTCAACTTCTCTTCCATTGTTTTTCCAATATTTCGCATGGAAGTCAATTCTGCCATAGAATACCTCCTGATCTTTGTCGTTTATTTTCACCTGACCGGTCAACAGGCGATGCTTATATTCCTGTAACTCGTAACTTACCGAGACAAAAAACGATGACCGGTTTTATAAAATCCTGCATAAAGTCTAAAACAGTACTTTTGACCATTATAGTTCCATTTTACAGTAATCACTGCTATTTTACTACCACGTTTGTTACGAAAATTTATTTTGTGAATCTGTATGCGGCGCTGACCTTAAAAATACAGGTACCTGCTGGACCACACAAATGACGTATCTGTGGCAGTCTATAATTGTAAGACAAAGTTTAGTGACTGATAAATACTTCCCATGTTTCTTTAAATCCCAAATTGCCCCCATCCCATTTAACATCATTATTGTACCATCCCTTTCATTGCCTTTTAAGAGACTTATTAAATAAAGGCATTATACTACAACCGGCCAATGTCAACAAGGCAAAAGTAAACTCGGAGACAGCAATTATGCAGTTAATTAAGCCAATGGTACCGCTGACACCAGGAAGCGGTGTCTGAAAAAGCCGGATTTCTGAAATCAACATACAAAAAGAGCATTGTGTGATAAGCTAATGTTAAATTATCCGGTTAGAATATCATTAAAGAAAACAAAGGAGGGATATCAAATCGTGCATGCATGGGAAGCAATTCAAAAGTCCGTTGATTATATAGAAAACCATTTAACGGAAGACATACCCATTGATAAACTTGCGGAGACTGCCAGCTTATCACCATTCTATTTCCAGCGTTTATTTTCACGCTTAGTTAAAAAGCCCGTCTGCGAATATATAAAGTTACGCAAATTGGCACAGGCAGCAGATGATTTGAAAACCAAAAACACCCGCATAATTGATACTGCAGTGAACTACGGTTTTTCCAGTCATGCTAACTTTACAAGGGCCTTCAAAGAAGTTTATGGTATTACACCAGACGAATATCGAACGTCAGACGTACATCTAAACCAATTTGTAAAACCTGAACTGATCTTAAATTACGTAATGGTTGACGAAAATGTTCCACTGGTTACAGATGGTATTGTTCTGGAAGTCACACGCAGACAACTGGCCACACCGCGAATATTTATTGGGATTGAAAAAGAAATACCGATTAAAGAATTGATGGGAGGAACTGAAACGAGCATTTCATATGCTGCAAAGCTATGGAACGAATTTCACGAAATAAAACCGAAAATACCTCATCTCATCGAACATGGAAATGAATTTGGCGCTCTTTATATCGGAAATGCGAAAGAGGGATACTGTACCTATATGGCAGGCGCCGAAGTCGAATATGGAACTGCTGCAGAGGGATATTCTACCTTCGAACTACCTGCTGCAGAGTATATTGTATGCGGATTTGAAGCTGAAAGCTTTGAGGAGTTGACAAATTCTGCCGTTTATAAAGCACAGACATTCATGGAAAGGTGGATGAAAAAACACAAGCTGGCCGCAACCGATTTTGCAGGGGAAATGTATTACCCCACGGATGGCTGTGCGTATTTGGAACATTGGATAAGACCAGTTACAACGGATTAGTAACATCGCCCTCGTCGATGAACTATTTTTCTTTCCGGATTTGCTGAAAATTACCGCTGATATTGACAATGGTAACGAGAATTCAAAAATGCATTACTGTCATGCAGTTCAAATCTTATTTTTACATTACAATGCGGCGCCGTATAACCGATTTTCTACTTCTGCGGTGCCGCATTGATTCCGTTCTCTGCTTCGTCTAATCCCCAGCCCTTCTATCCCCGGTCACAATCCAAATTAACGGATCCACCTGTACATGCCTGGCATCGAATCCCAACGTTTCTAACACGCCTTCCAGCCGGTCCACATATGCGAAATATTCATCCTCCAGATCCTCCCGTTCCGCGTCAGAACAGTTTTCCGCAAATATCTTCCTTGCCTCTTCATCTGCAAACATCAGATCCGCAATCACAATACGCCCCGCCGGTTTCAGAATCCGGGCCATCTCCTTGACCGCCAGGATTTTCTCCTCCTCATTGCAATGATGGAACGCATAGGATGACACCACGGTATCCACACTCCCGGAATCCATGGGAAGCTGCAGAAACGTTCCCAATTTCACCTTCAGCTTGGGGAACTTCTTTTTAGTCTCCTTGAGCATATTCACCGACTGGTCGATTCCGGTAATTTCACAATCAGAAAGCCGCCGTCCAGCCAGTTCTCCCGTACCGACCCCAATTTCCGCCATGATGCCTCCGTGCTCCCGAGCCAGCCGCGCCGTCTCATTTAGGACCGTTTCATAATTCTCATAAAATGCAAGCCCGTTCACACCACGCCTCACCATCTCATCGTAATGAACCGCAGAGCTGTCGAAGTCCCACCGGTCCTCCCACTCCGCCATCCCCGCAAGCAGTGCCGCAGTTTTCTCCAACTCCTCCATGGCACTTGCCGGTATGGCCGCATTGAAACTGGAACCTCCATCTTCCGTTCCATTTATCTCTCCCAGCATCCCGTCGATGCAGCCCGCCAGGGAATCCCGGATCAGGCTCATGGAATGAACATGACGGTTTAAAATATCATACTGCTGAAAAAATAAATCCACCGGACTTTCCTCCTGCCCGAGCAGTTTTAAAATCATTTCAATGGAAAATCCCATCCTTCGGTACAGCAGAATAATCTGAATCCTGGCGACATCATCCATCGTATACAGCCGATAACCATTTTCATCCCTGTGCGGTGCAAGAGCCCCCTTCTTTTCATAAAAACGCAGGGCGTTCGGATTGACATGCAGCATTTTAGCCGCCTCATTGATTTTAAGCATCTTCTCTCCTCCTAAACATACCGTTTTCCCGGTGATAACGTAAGTATAGAGCTTCGCCCAGGGTGAATGTCAAGCGGGTATTTTTCACCATATTCATTATTGGGGCACTGTCCTGCACTTTCTTTACAATGGGGTCAATGGAGTCATTGAAGTCATTGAAGTCATTGAAGTCACTGCCGTGATCTGCATAAAATTACAACTGTTTTTATTTTAACTCATGCCTGCTATGAAAAAGCCAAAAGCGATAAAATAAAATGAAATAATATAAAAATAAAAAAACAGCAGACCGAAACCGCACAGTCTCCCATTCCAGGGGAACCGCACGACTCCGGCCTGCCTCTATCTCATTTACTGCTATTTTTATTTACTGCTGTCTCATTTACTGCAATCTCATTACCGTGTCGCATTCTATCCTTATCTGCGATTTACTCTACGATTTTCTATTATTTACTGAATTATTCGTAGATCGGATACTTCGTACAGATTTTCGTCACTTCAGCTCTGATGTAGTCGGCCTTGTTCTCAAAATCAGTCGCAGCCAGCCAGATGCATTCTGCGATCTTTTCCATATCCTCTTCCTTTAATCCTCTGGAAGTTACGGCCGGAGTTCCTACACGAACGCCGGAGGTCACGAACGGGCTTCTCGGATCATTCGGAACCGCATTCTTATTTAGTGTAAGATAAACCTCGTCACAACGGTTCTGAAGCTCCTTACCGGTTACTTCCATACCGCGTAAGTCGATTAACATCAGATGATTATCCGTGCCGCCGGTCAGAATGTTGAAGCCCTGCTTCACAAAAGCCGCAGCCAGAGCTTTGGCGTTTTTCACTACCTGCTCCTGATACTCTCTGAATTCCGGCTTCAGCGCCTCACCGAAGCACACTGCCTTGCCAGCGATTACATGCTCTAAAGGACCGCCCTGGGTACCCGGGAAAATAGCTTTGTTGAAATTGAATTTCTCAGCAGCTTCCTTATTCGCCAGAATCATACCGCCTCTCGGTCCGCGAAGCGTCTTGTGGGTCGTCGTTGTCACGACATCCGCGTACGGGATTGGACTTGGATGGAGCCCTGCTGCCACTAATCCGGCGATATGAGCCATGTCTACATTAAGTAAGCGCCTACCTTATCGGCAACCTCACGGAATCTTTTGAAATCAATGGTTCTTCCGTAAGCACTTGCGCCTGCAATGATCAGTTTCGGTTTGTTTTCAACAGCGATCCGCTCCATCTCGTCGTAATCGATGAATCCCTCGTCATTGACACCGTAAGGAACAATATTAAAATAAAGACCGGAAAAGTTGACTGGACTTCCATGTGTTAAATGGCCGCCGTGGTTCAGATTCATGCCCATCACGGTATCGCCCGGCTGCACCATGGCTACAAATGCCGCCATGTTAGCCTGTGCTCCTGAATGTGGCTGTACGTTGGCATAATCACAGCCAAACAGCTTCCTGGCACGCTCGATGGCAATATTCTCCACGATGTCCACGTCCTCGCAGCCGCCGTAATAACGCTTTCCAGGATATCCTTCTGCATACTTGTTGGTGAGAACGGTTCCCATCGCCATCATAACCGGCTCAGAAACGATGTTTTCCGACGCGATCAGCTCTAAGTTTCTTCTCTGGCGCGCGCATTCCAGCTCAATAGCCTCGCCCACTTCCTTGTCATAGCTGGTGATAAACTTCATTACTTCATTGACCATGTCCACTTTCCCTCTCTTTTCCCTTTCAATTTAACAGTTGCACAAAGACGCTGGCAGAGGGACTCTTCCCTGCACCAGCGCCTCTTACCGTTGTGGTTGATTATAATGCATTTTTAATAAGACTGTCAAGTTCTTTCCGGAGTCTTAACAATCTTAGCTCCCCCTAATCCCAGATCCCATGAAACGATATTACCTCCAGGCGTTCAAGCGCTGCAGTTTTATACGGTGTTCTTATAAAACAGCCTGTCTGTTCCTTATCCGGATATACATTAGTCGTCATACAGCAACGCCCCTCATCCGTAATCACCTCCACGGAACTGTGATCGACCAGTATTCTCATCTCAAACACCGGACGTGATGTATTAAAAGGCGCATGGATGCGTCCCACATCCCACGGTCCCATACGGCTCTTATCAATCGTAACGACTCCCGCTACAAAGTCCGCATCAATCATCAGCACATGCTCACCGTCATCGAACAGCCCGATCTCAATGGACTGTGATTCGATGTTCTTGATACTTACGCGCACCGCCACTTCAAAACAAAAGGGGTCTCCCGGATAGAGATATCGTTTTCTCCCAGTCAGTTCGCACCGTTCTGCAACGGTCCGGTCCCTTTGTATGGTATCCAGAGAGATCGGCGCTGCACAGATACTCCCCTCCGAATCCAATGTAATTCTCCTTGGAAGTGCCAGAACACACCGCCAGCCTTCTTTTCCTGATGGCCCCTGCCCTGTACACCATGGCATCCAGTCCCAGCCATTCTGCCAGGCCATCATAATGCGTTTTCCGAATTGATCCAGACAGGACTGTGCTGCATAATAATCAGAACCATAATCCAGACATCCGATTTTCTCCACTTCATAACGACATGTTTCAAAATCCATGGTTCCCACACAGTAAAGCGCCTTATTTCCTCCCGGGTGATACATAGGCGAACAGGTAACGATCCATTTTCCATCCAGTTCAAACATGTCTGGACACTCAAACATGGTGCCAAGCCTGCCGTCAGATGCGAGCACTGTACCGGCAAACTTCCATTTTAAAAGATCCTCGGATCGGTAGAAATAGATTCTTCCATCTCCCCCGCCTCCGTCCCCGCAGGCGGAACCGCCTACCACCATGTTCCAGCCTCCTTCAGCAAAAAAAACTTTGGGATCCCTGAAATCTTCGGAATTGCCTTCCGGCGGCTCTGTAATTACAGGATTTAAATGATACTTATGAAAAATAACCCCATCATCAGAATAGGCCATACACTGTGTCTGAACAGCCCTGCCGCCTCGTTTTACCGCCCCTGTGTAAAAGAGCCACAGTCTTCCATCCTTCTCTACTGCACTGCCCGAAAAGCAGCCTCCTTCCGGATCGTCGTCATACGGCTGGTCTGGTTTCAATGCAGGGGGCAAATCTTTCCAGTGCAGAAAATCCCTGCTCACGGCATGTCCCCAGTGCATAGGGCCCCATTCGCAACCAGCCGGATTGTATTGATAAAATAAATGATACCAGCCTTTGTAATAAATAAGCCCATTCGGATCATTCAGCCATCCTGACGGCGCCGTAAAATGATACGCCGGACGCCAGAACTCTTTCTTCTCCCCCTTAAACCGTTCAGAGGGAAGTAACTCATCCTCTATCATCAAATTCCTCCTCACCGATGCTGCGGACGGAACTGCGGATAATCAGCTTGGGACTGATTAAAATCTGCTCCGCATCAAACGGGTACTGGTGGCGGAATAAGTAGCTCACCGCCTGGTCACCCATCTCGTAATGGGGCAGCTCAATAGTCGTTAAAAAAGGTACCAGGAATTCTGCGATAACCGTCTGATTATCATAACCAATCACCGATAAATCCTCCGGTATTTTGAGTCCCAGCGCATTAGCAGCGGAATACACGCCCATCGCCATTCTGTCATTATAACACATGACAGCAGTCGGACGGTCCGCAGACGATAAAATATCCGTTGCCGCCTCAAACACATCATGGCCTGTTATGGTAATCGGAATAATCGCAGCAGTTTCTGACGAAACTCCATGATCTTCAAACGCCGCTTTAAATCCCCGTTCTCTTAACAAAGTGGCTGGCAGTCTCTCGCCATTCCTCGTCTCCCTCTTCTCGTTGCTTAAGTAGACAACATTCCTGTGACCACATTCAATCAGGTAGGAGGCCGCCTGATATGCGCCTGAATAATCATCAGGCAGAATGGCCGGATACCGGTTTTCAGAGTCGAAGCAGTTAACCAGTACGGTCGGAATATCCTTTAAATTTGACGGAAGTTCGATTCTCCTGTGATACATGGATGCATAAAGGATGCTGTCCACCCGGTATCCAATCATCATATCGACCGATTTTTCCACCAGCCGCCCCTCATTCTCCAGGGCCGCAAGCATCAGTATCTTATTTTTTCCCAGGGCACGTTCCTGGGCACCCTTTACAATTGCACCAGCAAAGTTCGTCGTGATCAGCTCATCTGTCAGCATGCCTATGATTCCGCTGCCTGTACTGTTTAACGCACTGGCCAGCTTGTTCACACGATATCCCAGTTCACTGCTGGCCTGGAATATCCGGTCCCTGGTAGCCTCCGGTATGTTATCCCCCGCTTTCCCCCGAAGCACAAGAGAAACTGTGGACTGTGAAACTCCTGCTAACCTGGCGACATCCGTCATAGTAGGCAATTTTCTATTGGCACCCATTTTAACCCTCACATTCTATTGTTCTTATCTTTCTAATATTCTAACACCGTCCAGACTTCCGTACAATACTTGAATACCAGATTTTACCACACCATCCTCACCAATGGATTGTTCATAAGTCCCCCAGGCTTTTCCATTAATCCAGAAGGATTTAAAGTGATTCTTGTTGATTACCGGCTTAAACGACATGGTCTTCTCCGTCATATCACACTCATAACCGGACAGAGCCGGAATCAGAGAAAAGCTGGACATTGGGCGTATATAGTGATGGCCTGCCTCAGTCTCACTCCAGGGGCATCTCTTATATCCGTCATACCTGTCACGGACTGCCCTTATAATGGTAAACGCTTCCTCCAGCATCCCCTCCTTTATCATACATACTGCCACCTGATATTCAACGCCGGTCCACACTTCATCACAGTAAGCGAACGGGAATCTCGGACGGCCGCCTTTTGGCCAGGAGCAGAGAACCAGCCCAGCCTCATCATTCAGCGCATAGGTTCGCTGAACATTAGGGACCTCTTCCATGCAGTCACGGAAATTATAGCGGTAAATGGATTCCAGCGTCTTTTTTACATGATCTTTCGGAAGCACGTATCCCAGCCCCGCGGCATGTGCCATGAACTGTCCCAGAAGCTGGTCCGTAAGGCACCCGGTACCGTACTGGTAACGATAAGCATCCACATCATCAAGCATCTGCACGTAATATTCTCCGTTAAACAGCATTTCATCCACCAGCGGTTCTGCCTTCTCATACAAAGCACGATATTTTTCCGCCTCTTCTGTCTTTCCCAGATGTTCTGCCATGAATGCAACACCTTTGACAGCTGCCAGATAAATGGTATTTGTCATCGTATTCGGACCATAGAACTCGATGTCATAGGTCACATGCATTTTTCCGTCGAGAACGCAGTCTCCATCCGTATCCCACTCATGGATCGCATATTCAAGTGCTTTTATCATTGACTCCCATATTTCTTTCAGGAAATCATCGTCTCCAGTATACTTCCACTCACGATACACCCGTAAAACAGAGCCAAACTGCCCATCACATGCGGGTATCATATCCCAACGGCTCTCCCCGAGAACCTTTCTTGCTCTAAATGGCATACCGCCATCGTCATCCAGTTCCTTCTTAAATTCTACATTACGCATGGTAATTTCAAGATCCGGGAACAGGGCCGCCACAGCTGTAGCATAGTTCCACACATGGTTTACATTACCCTGACCACAGCCTACATAGTCTCTGATCCCTTCCCAGCCCAAGAACTCTCCCGTCTCAATCCGGAAGCAGCAATGGCTCTTCATTGACATGATATTGGCGGCCACTGCATCGATCACATAAACTGGAATCGTAGTATCAAACAGTGCCTCTTCAAATGCTCGGGAAGGCTTTTCCAGCTCGTCCATCTTCCCGGCTACGTACTCCGTTACATTCCATGCATCGGTAAATCTTGTGGCGTAATAATTGCGTATCGTATCATATCCGCCATCTCTGTATCGCTCTAAATCCTCATCGTATTCGATCCAGCCCTTTGGACGGTTGGGAAAATACCAGGAAATCACGAATTCAAACGTCTTCTCCTCGTTTGGCCCAACCATTTCCATACTTCCGACAGAGCTGATGCGTTCCTTGAGATTTAAGAAGCTGAAATCGTAATGGGAAAGAAGATCACATCCTTTTGACTCAATTGTTTCCATATCGTCCAGAACTCCGTCCTCAGTAAAATCATCCCAGAAGTCCTGCGCATTATCCGTCCATTGGCCGTGCAGCCACTGTTTCTTATAAGTATTCTTCGCTCTCACAGATGCAATGGACATGCTTCCAAATTTCATGTCCGTTTCTTTTAAGTGCTTTGCAGTATAATACCAGCCTTTGATTTCTCCATTTTCACGATATTCATTCTGTACTTCATCAACCAGCTTAACATTATTAAATACATCGTAGCCCTGAAATCCGACCACATTAGCCATGGTGCCCACTACGGATACTTCTACCGCCCTATCGGTTGGATTCTTCACGTGATAACGGATAATTGCTGTTGGAATTCCGGAATCATCGGAATTAAGCGGTATGAATGGTGTAAATGCCTCCATTTTTACCTCGACCGGCACCTTGCTGTCCTCCAGATCAATATATACGAAGGGCTGCTTCCCTACCATTTTAGAAGATTCAAAACGAGGGATTCCTGCCAGTTCCCCATTTAAAAATCCGTGAGATTTATAGTACGGCGGACATATCTTAGATTCCAGAATCCTGCTGACCGGTTCCTTTCCCTCCTCCCTGGTACGGATTGCAAAAAATGAAAATGGAACGAATTGTCCCTTTCCCGGCCAGTTAAATATTTCCCAATCCCTAAGCTCCCCTCTGGCCCCCACGGAAATATTGCCCGTTCCGATTCCGCCCAAAAGAAATTTAGCAACTCCGGCATCCCCATTGTAGGAGATCTCCCCGCCGGTCTTGAATAAATCTGTCTTTGAATGCAGCATTTCTCTGTTCATCTCTTAAATACTCCTCCTCTTATCCCTTCACTCCCACATGCGTCATGCTCTGTACAATCCATTTCTGTCCCAGAATAAATACGAACAGGACCGGCAGCACCGCGAGACAAACTGCGGCAAATACAACATTATCACCTGTGGAAAACGGTTGTTTGATTGATAGAATTCCTACGGGCAGCGTCAGCTTTTCCGTAGAGTTGATCATAATAAATGTAGTAAAATAATCATTCCAGGCAAATGTAAAAACTATAATTGCCAGGGACGCCAGCGTCGATTTTGCCATTGGCAGCATGATGGAAAAAAAAGTTCTTATAATGCCTGCCCCATCGATCGTAGCCGCCTCTTCCATTTCAGCCGGCACCGTCATAAAAAACTGTCTCATCATAAATATTCCAAATGCACCCGCAAATCCCGGGCACATGGCTCCAAAAACAGAAGGCAGTGTCACGGCAGCCGCCGTGTTGATAACCCCCAGCAAATTCATGATCTTAAATAAAGGGACTATCGTCACCTGTACCGGTACCATCATACCCACCAGCATCAGCCCAAACATCACATTCTTTCCTTTAAAGGAGAGACGGGCATAGGCATAGCCTGCCAGCGCACCATGGCATACCATTCCAGCAGTGATGATTGTGCTAATTTTCAGACTGTTCCGCATAAAAGTAAAAAATGGGATCTGCCCCGAACATAATTTGTCAAAATACTTCATATTCCACTCGCCGAGGGCAGGCGGAAGCCATTTGGGCGGCAGTGCCGTCGCATCACTGAATGTCCGCAGCGACGCTGAGAACACCCACAAAAACGGGGCAATCATAATCATGGCCACAAGGATCATACCAATGGCCAGAAGAATCTGTCCGGGACGTACTCTTTTTCCTTTTATTCTAATTATCTTAGTCATAATGTACCCACCACCTGCTTCCCGCGAATTGAATCATTGTAATGATCCCGATCAAAATCAGAAGGATCATGGACAGAGCCGAAGCTATTCCATAATCGAATGAGGTAAACGCCTTTTCCGCAATAAGCATAACAAGACTTCTGCTGGAATCTCCCGGCCCGCCGTTTGTCAGAACATATACCGATTCGTAAATACGCAGCGCACCCGTCACATTCATAACCAGCACAAAGAAAATGGTCGGAGACGCGAGGGGAAGAGTCATCTTTAAGAACTTCTGCACAGGACCAGCCCCATCGATACCCGCTGCCTCTAAAAGGCCTCTGTCGATATTCTGGAGTCCTGCCAGAATAAGCAGCATGGACATCCCACAGTTCTTCCATACGTCAAGGATCAGAACAGAAAACTTTGCCATGCTCTTGTCACTGAGCCAACCGATTTTACTGACTCCAATCTTTCCCAGATAATAATTAATCACCCCGGCATCCGTCTGAAAAAAATACTGCCAGATAATTGCTACAAAGACCAGTCCGATTAAGGAAGGAAAAAAATAGATGGATCGGAAGAATACCGTGACTTTTCCCGGAAGCTTATTGTCCACAGCTATCGCTAAAAGAAGCCCCACCGCTGTGTTGCCTACCGTTGCGAAGATTGCATACCACAAAGTATTCCCCAGTGTGGTCACAGATCTTGGATCCTGTAAAATATGCAGATAATTCTTTACCCCGTTCCATGTGCTGGCCCCGGTAAATACATTGTATTTTTGAAATGAAATGATAAGGGCCCAGAATACCGGAATCAGAACAAAGGCTATGAATCCAAGGAAGGATGGCAGGGTAAATAAATACCCTGTCAAAGCCTCTTTTTTCTTTCTTCGGTTACCTGGTCTTCGTTTTATTCCTGCCATCGCTTCCTCCAATCTAGTGTTTCGCCGAACTGTCCTACTTGTTTGCAATCGTCGTCTCCACCTCTGACTGCGCCTGATTCATGGCATCTTCTACACTCATGGAACCTGAGAATACATTTTCCAGTCCACGAAGCATCGCCTGTTCGATATCACCAAAGAATACGGGAGCCGCAACCGGTGAAGCTATCGTAACTGCTTTCCAAAGCCCAAGAATGTTATCCGGTACGGTTCCCATGATTGCCGTGTCACAAGCCAGCTTCTCTGTCGGTGGTATCTGCTGTCCGCCCGCCGCTACTGCAGTTAACGTCTCGTCTGCCACCATTTCCTTCAGCAGTTCGACAGCCAGTTCTTTCTCCTTTGTCATGGAACCGATACACCATGCGGAACCTCCATATACACTGCCCTCTTCCGTCTTCTTCGGCCACTGCACACAGTCAAAATTCTTCATTCCTGCATCCTGCCATGTATTTAGTACCCATCTGCCAGCACCTACCATAGCCAACTGACCGGAAGAGAACATCGTATAAACATCAGAGCTGATCGGATCCGGCGTTACCTTTTTATCTACCATAGATTTTAAGAATGTAATGGATTCCAGCATAGACGGCGAATTTAATGTTGGTTTCTCATAGTCCTCGCTGACCGGATATGCACTGTTTGTAGCCCACCACGGTGTCAGCTGAAAATAAGAACTGGATAATCCGTATCCATATACGGTCTTTCCATTTTCTTCATATGTAAGCTTTTCAGCCGTCTCCAGAAATTCATCCCAGGTCCAGCCTTCCTTCGGGTACTCGACGCCTTTTTCATCAAAAATATCCTTGTTATAGTACATAACCATGGTCTGTGTTCCACTTGGAAGCCCATAAAGCGTCCCACCCTCGCTGAAGCCTTCCAGCAGCGACTCCGCATACTGTTCTTTCTTACTCTGTAATTCTGCATCCCCTGCTGCAATGTCATCGAGCGGAAGCAGTAAATCATTGGCAACCGCCATCTTCGCACCTTCCAGTCCCAGATTAATCACATCCGGCGCCTCCCCCGAGGTGCTCATGGTAATCCACTTCTGGATAAAGTCGGACCAGGAATCAACTGGAACACATGTCTGTTCAACCTCCACGCCCGGATGCTTCTCCTTAAATCTGCCAATCGCATCATTGGCGATAGCTTCCTCCTCCGTATTTCCCCAGTTCAACATCCGGAGTGTCACCGTCTTTTCTTCTTCCCCCGCGGAAGATTCCTTTGAAACCTCGCCAGACGTCTGCGCCTCCTTCTGGCTGCTTACCGTAGCTGGATCTGCCGCCTTTTGCGGGCTGCAGCCTGCTGCCTGGAGTACCATGAACGCGCCGAGTGCCAGTGCCGTAAACCGTTTCCATTCTTTTTTCATTTTACCTTCTCCTTTTTTCTTAAAGTTAGTAATTCGAATTAGTAATACGTATTACTAACTTTAAATTAACACATTGCCAGACCTTTGTCAAGAGTAATTCCTCCACTAAAGGCGAATTTTTCAAAAAAAAGGAACGCTGTTTTCACAGCATTCCTTTCCTAATCAGATCCCCTGGAAACAAACCGTCCCAAAGCTCTATAGTTCAATCCAATATCTCTGCGTAATCTTGCCTAGATACGGGACTTCATTTTCCAATACCGCTCCGTTTTTCTTCATAGTGGCGATCGAAGCCGTTTTATCGCTGTCGACTGTCAAAAGTACTCTGTCCAATCCTATCTTTTTCGCCTCCTTCAGAGCCAGCCGCAGCATTTCAGCTGCATATCCCTTCTGCCGCTCTGATTTGCGGACGCAATAGCCAATATGTCCTAAATAACGGTACATTTCTTCAGTTAAATCATATCTGACATTAATCATACCAACGATTCTTCCTCTGAAGTCCATAATCTCGTGCTGATACTGCTCAGAAGGCTGTATCAGACAGATATTTGACTAAGTGAGTAAGTTGTTCTGTTCCATTCTCATCCTCCATTAGAAAAACAGATCAAATTCCCTTCGCATTTAAGCCTGAACACTTCATCTATCAAGACAGGACAGCAATTTCTGTTCGTCCCGGACCTTCTCCTCCAGCATTACCGCATACTTCTCATCATCGATCGGGAACTCAACCCGCTGTTCCTGCCAGGACGAGAGGTACGCGCCATTCGCAATCATCAGTACGCGGAGCCCATCCTCTCCCGTTGCAAGCAGCGGTTCTCCTTTTAACAAATGATCCGTAAAATTCTGGAAGATCTTCTGATATCCTTCAACGCCATTTTTCTCCACTGCAATCTCCCTTGCATAGTGCTCCGGCATTCCATAGATATCCTGATTCAGACGGTTAAATTCATCCGTAGACATCACATTTTCGTCAAATATAATCCGGCTGCTGTCCTCGATGCACAGCCTTCCCTTTGTTCCCCAGATTTCCAGACGGTTGACTCCCGGATACTCCCCGCTGGAAGCAATAAAGGTTCCGTGGAGCCCGTTGTCATAGAAGAACTGGATATCTAAACTGTCGTCTACCGTGATATCACTGTATTTCCCACATTCCACCGTAGCCAGAACCTGATCCGGCATGCCGAGAAGCCACTGCCACACATCGAGGAAATGCTGGCTCTGATTGATCAGCAGACCGCCGTGTTCTCCCTCCCATGTGCTGCGCCAGGACGCGGAATTGTGATAGGCCGGAGTACGGAACCAGATATTGGATATCCACACAGCGCGGTTAAGCCGCCCCAGTTCTCCGCGCTCGATCATCTCCTTGGCACGGAAAAATACGCGGTTCATCCTCGTATTAAAGATCATTCCCAGACAGACTCCCGCGCGGGCCGCCGCATTTATGAGTCCCTTCACTTCCTTCGTCGATATCCCGGCCGGCTTATCCAGCAGGATATGCTTTCCCGCCGCGGCCGCCATCTTTCCGATCTCGACATGGGTAGCGTGAGGTGTCACGACAACTACAGCATCAAATTCGTCTCCGCATGCGAACATCGCCTCCACATTCGGATAGACAGATGCCCCCGGGTAGACTGTCCTGATCTCATTCTGCCCCTTTTCATTTCGGCAGCAAACTCCGGCGAGTACCATGCCGTCGATTTCACCGTCATAAATCATCTGTACGTACTGGCGGCCCATACCGCCGAATCCAACCACTGCGGCTCTGATTTTCTCCATCGTCCTGCTCCTTCGTCAAACCGGTATTTTATAATTTTTGATTATAATCTGTAAAGTCCTGCTGCCATTGTATACATTAACCGTCGGATAATAAATCACATCGATTACCCGGCTTCTGCCGAGTTCCTCCAAAAATGCGTCGCCGTCTGTAAACAGCATGGCGTCGATCGGAACGCCCTTATCGTCAGCCAGGGAAAACTTCACCGCGTTCCGGTTCTTTCCCAGCACCCGCACGCTTCTGATATGAAGCCCTTTCAGTGCAAACAGCGGCTTTTCATTGCCCTGTCCAAATGGTTCCAATAGCTCCAGTTCTTCAATAAGAGGCTCATTTATGTAATCGAGAGGCATGGGAACATCGATCCAGATCTTGCGGACAAAGTCATCCTCTGTAAGTTCCGCCTCCTCATTCAGCCTGCGGCGGAATTCATCGATATTTTCTTTTTCAAGTGAGAGCCCTGCGGCCATGGGATGGCCTCCGAATTTAAGCAGGAGATCCTTTACCTTCACCAGCCCTTCGAACATATGATACTGCTCGATCGACCGCCCTGATCCCTTCGCACATTCCTCTCCATCCGTCAATACAAAGGCCGGTTTCTGATACTGCTCCCGCAAACGCCCTGCAATGATTCCCGCCAGCGATTCATGGCAGGAAGGCAGATACGCCACCAGAACCTTATCGTCACGATAGCACTCCTCCACCTGTGCAATGGCTTCCTCGGTCCCCTGCTTCGTCATATCTTTTCTCTGGTCATTTAACTCCTTCAGTTCCATGGCCAGCCGGTCCGCCTCTTCCCCGTCCTCACACAGCAGAAGCGACAAAGCCAGCTTGGCTGTCTGAAGACGTCCGCCTGCATTTAAACAGGGACCGATGACAAATCCGATATGATATGCGGTAATCTGGTCTTTATCCAGGTCATTCCGCTCGATCAGCTTTAAAAGACCAATACTCTTTGTATTTGCAATTCTTTTTAATCCTTCTTTGACAATGATACGGTTTTCATCCCGCAGCTTCATCACATCGCCCACCGTGGCAATCGCTGCAAATTCCAGCATGGACAGCCATTCCTCCTCCGAAACGGAAAATGCCTCGTAGAGGGCCTTTACAAGCTTATAAGCGACCATTCCGCCGCATATCTCCGGGTATGGATAGCTGCACTCACTCTGTTTTGGATTGACCACCGCGTCCGCGGGCGGAAGCAGATCATGGCCATCCTCCTGCATGATATCGTGATGGTCCGTGATCAGCACGGTAAGTCCCAGTTCCTTCGCCAGGCTGATCTGCGCCACAGCGGCGATTCCATTGTCACATGTCAGGATCGTATCGACTCCGTCCTCAGCCGCGGCGCGGATAATGGATTCATTGATTCCATAGCCATCCCTGATCCGGTCCGGAATCTCATAATCCACGTTAGCCCCGATTCTCGTGAGCGCCCGGTAAAGCAGGTACGTAGAGCAGACGCCGTCTATATCGTAATCCCCGACAATCCGGATCCGTTTTCCCTGCTCCGTCTTCTCCTTCAGGATCTCTACTGCAAGATCCATGTCCTTTAACAGATGAGGGCTGTACAGATCCTTTAATGATCCCCGGAGATACTTCTCTACCGCCTCCTCTCCCACAATATCCCTGTTCCGGATAATCCTCGCCGTTACAGGTGTAATATGATGGATTCTTGCCATCTCATGAAAGTCTGCCTTCTTCGTCTGAAGCATCCATCGTTCTGCTGCCATCCTTCTTCGTCTCCTCACCAGCCTGTTCTCGATCAGGCGTTGTATTTTCTCCCGCCGACTGCATCTCTTCCGCCAGCTTCTTCTCTTCCGCCAGCTTCTTCTCTTCTGCCAGCTTCGCTTCTTCCGCCAGCTTCTTCTCCGCGATTATCTCCGCGGCGACCCGATCCTCCAGCCGCTTTTTCAGTTCTTCCTTTTTCTGCTTCGCTATATCCAGTCTGCTCATCAGGCTGGCAATGGAATACAGAATAGGTGCAAAATCCCCTCTGTAAGCCTGTTCACAGGTAGACTTCACCTCGAAATTCTCACTTCCGATCTCGCGGAAAAGGTATTTCTCATCGTCAATAATGTTCTTCAGCCGCTCAATCAGCTGATTCACGGAATCCGTCAGAATTCCGATCTCATCCTCAGAATCGTAGGGAAGGTACACATCCAGGTCACCGTTGGAGACCCTTCTGGTCCCCTCCACGATCGCCTTTACCGGCTTATCGATAGCAATAATAATATAGATGACAAGCATCGTGATCATCAGCGCAATCAGGCAGATGGACACGATCTTCACCCTGGCCAGCCTGGCGTAAAGCTGATCGCCCCGGACACTGGCCGCCTCGGCTCCAAGACGGTTAAACTCCGCCATCTTTAAAAAGTTGCCGCTTGCCTCATCAAATAAGAGCCTGGACTCTCCGATGATCATCTTCAGTGATTCCTCGTTATCATTGCCCCGGCTGATCGGAAGAAGCCGGTCGCTGTATTCCAAGTACCGGTCCCAGTAGGCTCTGGCGTTTTCCATCAGCTCCCGGTCCGTTTCGTCCGTAATATAATTCTGCTCATACTCCGTAAAAGCCGCGTCGATCTCATCACGGACCGCCATCATCTCTTTTTCCAGATGATCCATGGTCTCCTGGTCGTGGGTAATGGCATGGTAAAATTCCTTGATCCTGTAATCCGAGGTCTCGGTATTCAGTTCCTCCGCGATGATAATCGCCGGAACCCAGGACTGGGAAATCTCCGTGCTGGCCTGGTTAATCTGTCTCGCCGTGATAATGGACTCCGCGCCGATAAACACGAGTCCCAGAATGCTGACTCCTCCCAGAAACAAAAGCTTCGTTTTAATCCTGATATTTCTGATTGATTTCACTTTCATAACCCTTAAGTCTTCTCCTTCTTTGCCGGTAATCCGGCAGTTCTCTCTCAACGACTTTCCAGAAGTCCTTTGAATGATTCATCTCTGTGCGATGAGCCAGTTCGTGCACCACAACGTAATCCGCCAGCTCCACGGGCAGAAGCACCAGCTTCCAGTTATAGTTAATATTACCGCGGGCACTGCAGCTTCCCCATCTGGTGGCCTGATCCCGAATGGCGATTCGCAGATACGACACCCCCATCCGATCCGCCCACCACGCGGTTCTCTCCTCCAGAAAACGCCTCGCCTGCTTCCGGTACCAGTTTTCCATGGCCGCCTTCACAAGCGGCTCGTCATCCTCCTGCCCCGTAAAGGGGCCGGATACCAGAAATTTATCGCCGGTATCGCATACCCGGAACCGTTCCGTCTCATAGTCCCGCTCAAAATGGAGTTTTCTGGGGCTTCCATGAAAGAGCAGTAAAGCCCCCTCCGTCCAGTGAAACTGTTCCCGTTTCTCCATTTCTTCCCTGATCCTGGAAGCATGCGCAAAGATCCATTCCTGATTCCGCTGCGCAAATTCATGGCCGGCCTTCCACGATAGCCGATCCGGTATCCGCACAACAATCTCTCCCTCCCTGGTAACGGAGACCGCCATCGTGCGCCTGGCGGATTTCACTATCCTGTAAGGGAAAAAATCCCCATCTTCACAGATGAGTATCCCTTGATCAGGCAGCGCCTGTTTTTCAGTTTTCATTTATTTTCACATTCTTTTCTATCATGCTTCAGCCTTGCTTTTACCTTCAGTACACGCCGCATTCTCACGGCCTGTATGTCACATTATAGCGGATAATGTCAAAAGAAACAAGTGTGAATGTTTCCGCAGCACCTGGACAGACTATAAATGGTACTATCTGCTAAAAAACAAAAAAATACGGAGGTTCTCCTCATGAAATATTTTCACGGCTATCAGAAAAAACACTCTTTCTTTGAAGGCTGGTACTTAAAACATCAGTCGCCGGACGGCGTACTCGCCCTGATTCCGGCATACCATATTGACAGGCAGGGAAAGCCATCCGCCTCCCTCCAGATTATCACCAATACCGAGTCGTGGGTTATCCCCTGCTCTGCCGACCAGTTCCGGGCGGCCTCAAGTCTATTTTATGTAAACCTCGGTACATCCACCTTCGCGGAACAGGGCATCCATCTGGATATTGCCACAAAAGAGGTGACACTGACCGGTCACCTCTCCTATGGGCCATTTACACCGCCCAGCTACGATATTATGGGGCCTTTCTGCGCCGTTCCGTTCATGCAGTGCCGCCACGGAGTCTTAAGTCTCTCCCACCGCCTGTCCGGCCAGCTGGTCTTAAACAGGAAAAAGCTGAACTTTGACGGCGGTCTCGGCTACATCGAAAAAGACTGGGGCCGTTCCTTTCCCTCCCGTTACGTATGGACCCAGTGTACCTGGACCGATAAGAAGACGAAAGCCCCCTGCTGCGTCATGCTTTCCGTGGCCGATATTCCCTTTGCCGGAACACATTTTAACGGTTCTGTCGGTTCGGTTTTGTTCCGCGGAAAGGAATACCGCCTCGCCACCTACAAAGGGCTTAAAATCCTGGAATTCACCGACCGCGAGCTCCTGGTCAGCCAGGGCGGCCTGATGCTTCACGTCAACCTGATCAAGGACCAGCCCCTGTCTCTGGCCGCGCCCTCGTTCGGAAGCATGAGCCGCACCATAAAAGAGAGCGCGGCCTGCCAGGTCCGCTACCAGTTCTTCTACCAGGAAAAAAAGATATTTGACATCCTGTGTCACCATGCAGGCTTTGAATCCCAGATCATGTGACACATAACTGACAAAAAGCAATTTTAAGACACGCACTACATCTGAAAACGGCCTTCCAGCGCGATGAACTGATCAAACAGCATCCGGCTGACTCTGGCACCGAACACCGTCGCCGGATGCGCCGGATAATACATGGCGTCGCTGAACTTCTTATTGAACATCACCAGCACATACGGACCGTACGGGGTGTATATGATGCCGCCGTCATTTCGGCAGGCGTTCATGCTGCCGCTCTTGGAGGCCACATTTACCATCACATCATCCGTATTGTCACTGTCCATGTAAACAGCCGGAAAATCCTTTGTGATCATGCTGTTGTAGTGCTGCTTCTTAAAAATCTCCAGCATCTTCGCGTCCGCTTCAGGGCTTATCAAAGTCCCCGCTGCCAGCCTCGTAAAAATGCTGGCGTAATCCCTGGGAGTCGATGTTCCCAGCTTATCATACCGCTCAAAATGAAGCGGATTGTGCAGCACCGTGTCCCTGCATCCCAGTCCGCGGATACACGCATTGATCGTATCCAGCCCCAGATAGTCGATCATCATGTTCGTCGCCACATTGTCGCTGACAATAATCATCAGGGTGGCTGCGTCCTTCACCCGGAGCACAGCCCCCGGCTCCAGCGCACACATTACTCCGCTGCCGTCAACCGCGTGTTCCTCTTTAAATTCCACCATATCCTCTAAGCTGGCTTTTCCCTTTTCCACCTGATCAAACAGACACGCCAGAATATACGTCTTTATGGTGCTGGCCGTCTCAAACGGCTCATCCGCGCCGATGGCAATAACATTTCCATGAAAATCGTCGGCGTAGATACCCATTGTCCCATCATAACTCATGAGCTCCGCCTCAATCCGTCTCTCTATCGTCAGTCTCTTATCCATTCTCTTTCTCCTCTTCCGTCTCTGCGCCGCAGATCAGTGCTGCGCCGCTTATCCGCCCCGAAACCGATTCGCTCCCGAAACTATCCACTCCCGAAACCGATTCGCTCCCGAAACGGCATGGTTCCTCTGTCAGAAAATACTTCCCACCGCATACAGGCTCTCTGCCAGATCGGCTCTGAAATCCGCATCCTCCGGGTTCAGGCTGTTGATCACCACTCCGCCGCTTCCCGCCTTTCCGGTGGAATGAATATACTTTCCATCTCCCATATACATGGCGATGTGTCCTGGGAAATACAGCAGATCTCCCATTTTTTTCTCACCCACTGCGATCTCGCGGACCGGATACCCCTCCACGATTTTCGCATCCCGGTAGGTCAGAATTCCATTCATCATATAACTTACCGAGGTAAGCCCGGAACAGTCGATCCCGGCGGTGGAACGGCCGCCCCACCGGTATTGAATCCCCAGATACCTCTTTGCCGTCTCCACTACAGCGCGGCGAAATGCATCTTTATCCACAATTTTCTTCTGCGGAAGCACCTCTGTCCACAATCCAGCCTGCGAAAACTCCTTGTTTTCCAGAAACTGCTCCCTGATGTATCCGAAACGGCCGTCTGCCAGCTTCACCTTCCCCCAGCCTTCTATGCCGCATTCATACGGTATCACACTCACCAGAGCGCCCCGGAACAGGCTGACAAGCCTTACTCCCTGTACTTTTGGCACGGAAACCACATCGACGCAGAAAGCGGTGGTCACCATAAGACCGCCTTCCTCCCACGCCATCATTTCCTCTAAAGAGACAAGCCGCACCGCTTCTTTCCGAACATAGCCCGTATAACCGTAAAACGTGCGCACCGGCAGAAATCCCTGCCCGGCAGCCTCCCTCCCGGTAATCTCTGTCCCGGTGGCCTCCGCCCCGGTGACCTCCGCCCCGGTAATCGCAAGCCCCGTTCCATACATCGCCTCATCCGCAATAGCGGACAGCGTCATTCCATCCTTAACCATAGTCTCCGCCGGAATCTCATAAATAGTTGCAACCGGCTGTATCACAATTCCATACTGCATCGTTCCATCTCCTGTTCCGGACTCCTGGATTTTCCTGAACCACAGGAAAGGCAGCGCCAAAGCGCCGCCTTCCTGCTGCCTCTTTCCTCATTCCATATGGTCCTTTTCCATGATTTCCGCGAAGTGCGGACTATCTGTCCCGGTATAGCTTCTTATACGCCTCATACTCGCTGCTGTTAGCCAGCACATAATGTTCCGGCCTTACCTCCCGCCAGGAAGGCGGATCCGCCTCATAGTGATGCATGGAGGCGTCATAGACCAGAAGCTTCTTCTCCCTCTCATGCCGCGGATCCGGCATGGGGATCGCTGACAGCAGCGCCCTTGTATATGGATGAATGGCGTGGGTAATCAGTTCCTCCGTCTCCGCCATCTCCACGATCTCCCCTTTTCTGATGACCGCGATTCTGTCGGTGATAAAACGCATAACCGACAGATCGTGTGCGATAAACAGATAGGTGATCCCGCGCTTCTTCTGCATATCCGCCAGAAGGTTTAACACCTGCGCCCGAACCGACACGTCCAGCGCGGAGATCGGTTCATCCGCGATGATAAACTCCGGATTCATAATGAGTGCCCTGGCAATACCGATTCTCTGCCGCTGTCCTCCCGAAAACTCGTGAGGGAAACGGCTGGCAAATTCCGGCAGCAGCCCCACATCCAGGAGGGCCTGGTCCACCCGCTTCTTCCGTTCCTTCTCGCCGATCCCTTTCTCGATGTTCATCAGACCTTCGCTGATGATGTAATCCACCTTGGCCCGCTCATTCAGCGAAGCCTGAGGATCCTGAAAGATCATCTGGATCTCCCCCATTACCTTTCGGTCCAGTTCTCCGCTGATCCTGCCGTTGATCTTCTCGCCTTTATAGATGATCTCCCCGCCCGACGATGGGATAATTCTCATGATTGCCCGGCCGATGGTCGTTTTTCCGGAACCGGATTCTCCCACCAGTCCGAAGGTCTCTCCCTTGTAGATCTTGAAATTGACCTTCTTTACCGCCTCATACCGCTTCCTCCGCTCGCCGAACGTGACGTCTAACTCCTTTACATCCAATAATACTTCTCTCTCCATTAAAACAGACCTCCGTTTCGGATTTTTTCTACCACGGAAGGCGGGTCCACCTTCGGAGCCCGTTTATCGAGCAGCCAGGTTTTAGCCTTATGGGTCGGAGATACGAAAAAATACGGAGGCCGTTTGATAAAATCGATCTTTAGCGCCTGGGGATTTCTCGGCGCAAACGCGTCCCCCTTTATCTCCGTAAATAAGTTGGGCGGTGTCCCGGGAATCGAGAATAGATCCGTCCCCTTCACGCCCACCTGCGGAAGCGACGAGAGCAGCGCCCACGTATACGGGTGTCTCGCATCGTAGAAAATGTCCTCGCCCGTCCCGATCTCGATAATATCTCCCGCATACATCACAGCCACGCGGTCCGCGATATTGGCGACCACGCCCAAATCGTGAGTAATCAGGATGACGGATAAATGGTATTTGTGGCGCAATTCCTTGATCAGATCGAGTATCTGTGCCTGGATCGTCACGTCCAGCGCCGTTGTCGGCTCGTCACAGATTAAAATCTGCGGGTTGCAGGCAATGGCGATGGCGATCACCACACGCTGCCGCATGCCGCCGGAAAACTCATGGGGATACTGGCCGAACCGTTTCTCAGGCTCACTGATTCCCACATCCGTCAGGTATTGCAGCGTTCTGGCCTTCGCCTCGGTGCGGTTTACATTCTGATGGAGCAGTACCGCCTCCATAATCTGCACACCGATCGTCTTTAACGGGCTTAAGCTGGTCATGGGGTCCTGCATGATCATGGCAATCTCATGGCCCCGGATCTTCAGCCATTCCTTTTCCTTCTTTAAGGCTGTCAGTTCCACCGGCTCTTTATTGTCCGCACCGTAATACGTGGCCGTCCCCGCCGTCACATGGCCGTTCTGGTCCAGAAGTCCCATGAAGGACTTGGTAAACACGGATTTTCCGCTTCCCGACTCGCCCACAATGGCCAGAATCTCTCCTCTATGTAAATCCATGGAAATTCCTCTGATTGCATGCAGAGTCTTTCCCCTCAGTTCAAATTTAATCTCTAAATCTTCTACCGTCAGTATCTTCTCTGGCATTCCTTTCCTCCTTCTGATCGATCCGTTCTGTCCTGTCTTCTACACATGGTTCTTCGGGTCAGCCGCGTCGGAAAACGCGTTGCCGATAATATAGAATGAAATAGTGACGAACGAAAGAATGATGGTCGGATATACGAGCTGGTAACGGAGCGCCGGGCTGGTGATGAGGGCGCGGCCCTCATTGATTAAGTTGCCAAGGCTTGGAATGTTGACCGGAAGCCCCAAACCGATGTACGTGATAAAAACCTCATTTCCAATGGCGGACGGAATCGTCAGCGCCATACGCAGCATAATAACCGACACCAGATAAGGAAGCAGGTTTTTTATGATAATCTTCGCCGTCGGCGTGCCGAGACAACGGCTGGCCACATTGTAATCCCTGTCGCGGATAATCAGAATCTGGTTTCTGATGAAACGAGCCATCTGAATCCATCCCGTAAGACACATGGCGAAGATCAGTGTCTTCACACCCGGCTTCAAAATATAGGAAATCAGAATCAGGACAATCGTATTCGGTATGTTGTCTATAATATTATAAATCTCAGTCAGTATAAAATCAGCCTTCCGCACGTAACCCCAGATGACACCGACCGTGATGCCGATCAAAGCTTCCGCCAGCGCCACAGACAGGCCGATCAGCAGGGAGGTTCTGGTTCCCGCCCAGATTCTCGCCCACAGATCCTGGCCAATGGAGTTGGTTCCCAGAATAAACTGGTCTCCGGGCGGAATATTGCGATACTGCATTCCCGCTTCATCATTGACGATCATGTTCGGGTCATACTGGCCCGGAAGATGGGGCTGAATGAAGGTAAATGCCAGAAGAAGGAGCAGGAGAACGAGAAGAACGACCGCCCCCTTATTCTTTAAGAAAGCCCGAAACGTACTGCTCCAGTAGGAATAGTTGCTGTAGCCGGTCCGCTCCACTTCCGCTTCGTTAAATCCGGCGAAGGAAAAAAGCTCCTCATCGGTCTGTGGGGCGCCCTTTGCCGCCTGTTCCATGCTGTCCATCAGCTCTGCCTCTTTCGTATGGCGGTAAGAAAACTGCTTCATCATCTGTCACCTCCCTTTTTGCTCAGGCTGATCCTCGGGTCAAGCAGAACCATCAGGATATCGCCGAGAAGCAGACCCATAACACCGACGCAGGCATAGAGGAGCACGATTCCCTGAACCATGGTATTGTCGTGTTTCTTAATCACCGTGACCAGCAGGCCGCCCATTCCCGGAATGCTGTATAAGGATTCGATATAGATGGAGCCGATGACCGTGTTCAAAAATGCGGTCGGTATGTACTGGGCCAGCGGAACAAAGGCGTTTCGGAAAATATGCCTGAACATGACGCCGCCCTCGGACATGCCCTTTGCCCTGGCCAGCTTCACATAGTCCTTATTGCTCTCATCCACCATGTAGCGCCTCAGCCACATGCCGTAAAATGCGATATTATTTAAAGACATGGAGACAACCGGAAGAATCCAGTACTTCGGATCGTCGATTTGAAACAGCAGACCGACGCCCAGCGCCTGTGTTCCGTACAGCTGGATATAAAGGAAGTAGACCGCCGCAGGAACCGCCTGGATACAGACGATAAATAACGTCCCCAGCTTGTCAAACCATCTGTACTTGTACCGCGCCATCAGTGCTCCCATGGGAAGCCCGACAAACAGCGAAACAATCATGGACAGGACACCCAGCTTAATGGACACCGGAACCTTATCGGCCAGAATCTCCGCTACCGGCACATTTGCCCGGTAAATTCTGGATACCCCCAAATCTCCGTGCACCAGGTCGTTAAAGAAACGTACCACCTGAACCGGAAGCGGGTCCGTAAGACCCATCTCCTGTAAGCTTACCTGGATCTGCTGTGAAGTCAGCTTATCGAAATTAGTGAAATAGCCTTCAATCGGCATCAGACGAAGCAGGCAGAAAACGACAGTCAGAATAATGATTAGAGTAAGAAACGATCGCGCAATTCTTTTACCTAGATATTTTAGCATCAGCAACATAACTCCTTTGTAATTTCTTTTATAAAAACACTCTCGGAAGCAGATGTCATCGGCAATTTCGTAAATTACATCTATTTCCGAGAACATTTTTACTTAATTCCGCAGTGATGCGGATACTTACCGAAGTAAAAGTTCCGGTAAGCATCCGCCCTCTGCTCTACTGGCCTGCCTTCTCCTTATTCGCTTCAAATTCTTCCATGGAGATGTAATGATCCTGCAGATGCTGGCCCTTATACTTTAAGTTGGACACACCAAACGGCGCATACTGGCCTTCAAACACATTGAGCTTCGTCGCAAGATATTTGCTTACGCTGATGCTGAAAGGCACGACAAGCGCATGATTAATCAGAGTTGCCTCCGCTTTGGCAAATGCCTCGTAACGGGCGTTGATATCCACCTTGATGTCCTTGGCTTCCTCAATCGTTGTAAAATACTCTAATACAGCGTCGGCAGAAGGGGTTCCATCCTCAATGGCTTTCGCAAGGTTTGCATACTTGTAGCCCAAATCGTAGCCGCTCTCGCCTTTCGCCTGGTAGAATGGATCGGTCCATGTCTCCGGGTCCGCGTAATCGGCGCCCCAGTTACACTTTAACATTGCGTACTTTCCGTTACGGCGGATCTCAGTCAGGAATCCGTCGGTTGGACCTGTCTGCACAATAATATCGATAAAATCAGTTCCCAGCAGCGATTCCATCTGCTGTTCCACAACCTGACACTCCTTATCCCAGTTTACTTCGGTAGGATTGTACGGCAGCAGCACCTTCACCGGGAAGGTCACGCCTTCGGCCGCCAGCTCACTCTTTGCCAGATCACGGTACTCCACGGCCTTCGCCTCATTAAAGGTATCTCCCAGAGCCGCCATATCGCCGATCTCTGTAAAATCGGTTCCATCCGCGTTGAAGGTGAACTTCGCCGGAGTGATGGTATTGATCACGTAATCTTCCGGAACGTTCGGCTCCAGCACAGCGACTTCCTTAGTCTTATTCAGAGCGGAAGAAAGGGCCTTACGGAAGTTCTCATTGTTCACGGCCTTTCTCCAGTTATCCGGCTCATACTCTGCGTCGAACTGCGGATCAAAGTTGAAACAGTAGAAATAGGAGTAGCTGTTTCTCGGCCTCTCACGGCTGATCAGATTCTTTGTATCCTCGTTGCTCATCCAGTCGTCCAGAATATCGGCTGTGATTTCCGCGTAATCGATCTCACCGCGCTTGATCATCTCCGGTCCGATGGTATTCGACTCCGCATTGTAAATTTTCTGTATTTCATCGATATAGACGACGTCCGCATCATAGTTCAATGTATTCTTTTTATAGATCCGGCGCTCCTGAGGAGAAAATTCCGACATATAGTAAGAACCATTGTAGTACATCTTATCTGCGGCCGTTGCAAACGTCTTGCCCAGTTCCTCCAGCTGAGGTCCGTAAGCCGGCATATAGACGATATAAGCCAGAGAAGACAGGAAATACGGCACTTCCGTCTCCAGCGTATAGGTAAGCGTATAGTCATCCACTGCCTTTACTCCCACCTCGGAGAAATCAATGGCATTCCATACCACACCGTCCTCATCGGCTCCGCCGTTATATACCAGGCCATTGTAATAGGCTTTGGCATTTGCAATCACACCGAACAGATTCTGCACAATCCCACTCTCGTATTCCGGTGTCAGCTGGTATTTAATGGCGTCGACGTAGTCCTGTGCCGTCACGTCGGCTACCGGCGCACCTGTGTTATCCACCCATTTGGCTTCTCTTAAATGAAAGGTCCACGTCCTGGATGCCTCATCATATTCCCATTCCGTCGCCTGTCCCGGCCGGATCTTTCCTTCACTGTCGTACTCGATCAGAGTATCAATGCAGTATGCTGCCGTTTTAAAATCAGCTTCTGACGCAGAGACCAGATAATTTAATGTCGTAACTTCCCCCGAATACAGTTCCGTGTACACGACGGGTTTTCCCCCGTCTTCGCCTTTACCGGCCTCGTTTTTCCCGGCCTCGGTTCCGGCTGCCGCGGAGCCGCCTTCTGTCGTCTTTTTACCGCCGCATCCGCTGAGCACGGTCGAAGCAGCAAGAACAGCACAGAGCAGTGCCGCAGTCAATCTTCTTTTCTTCATAAGTTTTCCTCCATGTTCCTAATATTCTAACCCTTGCGGGATTAGTTTCCATACGATTACGCCAGTTACGGCTCAAATGCGGGAACTCCTGTAATTCCGATCCCGTCATTGTCATTCATTCGGATGACCGCGCCCTCATAAACCGGTCCCCCTGTATACGGATCGATGGAACAGAGGGATGGGCCGTCCAAATCCGCACGGGTAATAATCCCCTTACCCGCCGCCAGATGCGCCGCCGCGCTGACCGCGATCTTGCTCTCCAGCATACACCCGATCATGCACTCCACTCCGTAGCTTTCCGCAATGGCACAGATCTTCAGCGCCTCATAAATCCCGCCGGTCTTCATCAGCTTGATGTTAATGAGATCCGCCGCCCGGTTCTGGATAATCCGAACCGCATCCTCCGGAGAAAACACGCTTTCATCCGCCAGGACAGGCGTGGCCACATTGGCTGTCACAAACTTCATCCCGTCAAAATCATGAGCATTTACCGGCTGTTCCACTAAATCCATCTCAATTCCCGAATCCTCCATGGCCCTGATGATGCGAACGGCCTCCTTGGCCGTCCATCCCTGGTTGGCGTCGATGCGCAGCCGGATCTCCGGCCCCACAGCCGCCCGGATCTCCCGGATTCTCCGGATATCTTTTACGCCTTCTTTTCCCACCTTGATTTTCAGAATTCGAAAGCCCTGTTTAACCGCCTTTAAGCTGTCCTCCACCATCTCGTCCACACAGTTGACGCTGATGGTCAGATCCGTCTCCACTTCTGTCCTGCTGCCTCCCAAAACCCGGTACAAAGGCTTCCTGCAGGACTGTGCATACAGATCATAGAGCGCCATATCCACCGCCGCCTTGGCCGATGTGTTCTTCACCATACAGCCGTGAAGCTTCTTCATCATGCCGTCCAGGTTATCGATCTCCATTCCGATCAGATTGGGAGCGATAAATTCCTCGATGGCACACCGGATGGAGCCTTTCGTATCCCCGGTGATCACAGCCGTGGGAGGGGCCTCTCCATAGCCCGTCCTGCCGTCATCCGCGGTAACTCTGACCACAATATCATTCACGCTGTTCACGGTCCGCAAAGCCGTCTTAAACGGCGTTACAAGAGGAATATCCACTTCTGCGGTCTCTATCTTCGCAATTCTCATACTCTAACCTCCGAATTTCTATGGTACAGCCACAGAGAAGTCTCCGCCATCACACGCTCATATGCCGGCGTATCGGTATCGTTTCCACAGTAGCACACGATAAATGGCTGTTTTGCATATACAATTCCAACATCATGTGTAATTCCGCAGTCTTCCCCTGTCTTGTGGGCGATTTCCGGTTCCTCCGGCAGCGCCTGCAGATAAAACGGAATCTTGCTGCACAGCTGCTGGTTCTTTAAAATAGAAATCATCTTTTCACTGGCCTGCCGGCTCACCAGTCTGCCCTGATACATCTCACGAAGCAGACGGCCCGTCTCCGCTGCCGTTATGTAATTCTGGATTCCCCGCTTTGATTTCTCCGTATCGTACATCTTCCGCTGAAGCACCGTATCGCGGTATCCCATCCGCCTGATCGTACGGTTAATCTCCTCGATTCCAAGAAGATCGATAAGCACATTCGTCGCCGTATTATCGCTGAAAATAATCATCAGCGTCACGAGATCGAGAACCGTCACTTCGATTCCGTCATGAAGATACGTAAGTGCCCCGCAGGACGGCACACAGTCCTCCCGCTTCATGCGGATGATTCTGTCGGGATTCAGAGTCCCCTCCTCGAACCGCACAAATGCTTCTGTCATCACAAACAGCTTGATAACGCTGGCGGCCATCATCCGTTCGTCCTCGTGATACGCCGCCCGCTCACCGGTTACGAGATTTTCATAATAAAATCCCGTTTTTCCCGGAAGTCTCCTGATCTTCTCTGTCACTTCCTCTTCCAGACTGCCTGTCAACCGCATAAGTCCCCTCTCCACGCCTGTCGAATTTTCATTATAGAAAAAAAGAGGCACTGCACCTACCACCTACAGCTACCTCATTGCACCTGATTTTGCGACTGATTCGTATTCTTTATGAAATATAATCTTATGTATAAGTATAATAAATTTCACAAAAAAAGCAAGCGCTATTTCCCTCTAATTCGGTAATTTTCAGTCATTTTATTACGGTTCGCAGCCCCTCCGGCCCCGCTGCCTGCCACGTTTTTTGACTACCGCAGCTCCGCTTTCAGCAGCTGAAACTGATTTTTATGGAAGGATATCTGTCCTTCTTCCTTCAGCCGTCCCAGCTCCTTTGACATGGCGCTCCTGTCCACAGCCAGATAATCGGCCATCTCCTGCCTGTTTAACGGAATGGTAAAGGACTCCCCTCCCGCCTTCTTTGCCTGCTCCGACAAATAGGAAAGAATCTTCTCCCTGGTTGTGCGTTTTCCCATGTGACCGATCTTCTGTGTCAGCGTCATATTCTTTTCCGCCAGAATTTTAAGCATATTGCGGACCAGACGGTTATGAAATTCACATGCAGACGGACAGACGGTTATGATTCTCTCACAGTTGATGAAGAGCACCTCCGTCTTCTCCGCGGCGGTCACACTGACCGGCAGACACTCCACGCGCGCAAAGGAAAACGCCTCGCCGAACAGACCTCCCCGCTCCACATGGGCCAGAATGGTCCGGTTGCCCCAGAAGTCGTCAGAAAACACCAGCACGCTGCCGGACAGGACCATACCTACCTGATCCGCCCGGCCGCCCGCCATTAAGATATACTCTCCCTCATCAAAGAAAACTCTTCTTCCGCCAAGACACGGAAGCAGCTGTTCCAGTTCCCCATTTTCAATCCCGTCAAATAATGAAACCATCTCGTTCCGCCATTTCGATTTATTTTTAATTTCGTTGCAAAAACAACATACTTTTCGATTTTAGTATAGTATGATACAGCTATCGAGTCAAGGAGGAAAAAAACATGATAAGAAAAATCATTCACATTGATACAGACGCCTGTACCGGCTGCGGACTGTGTGCCGAAGCCTGCCACGAGGGAGCCATTCAGATGATAGACGGAAAAGCAATTTTAACGAGAGAGGATTACTGTGACGGTTTGGGAGACTGCCTGCCCGCCTGTCCCGCAGGGGCCATCTCCTTTGTAGAGCGCGAAGCGCCCGCCTACGATCACGCCGCTGTACAGAAGGCCAAAGAGGCCCTGGAATACGCCGGCTCTGGAGACAGCCACTGTGCCTGTCCCTCGGCTGCCTCCCGTTCCTTATCCGGCAGCGCCGTCCAGAACCAGGCCGGACCGGAAGACGTTCCAGGCTGCCTGTCCCAGTGGCCGGTCCAGATCAAACTTGCGCCCATCCACGCCCCCTATTTCGCCAATGCCGACCTGTTGATCGCAGCGGACTGCACCGCTTTTTCCTATGGTAATTTCCACCACGATTTTATCCGGGACCACATCACTCTGATCGGATGTCCGAAATTAGACAGCACGGATTACTCCGAGAAGCTGACGGAAATCCTGCGTGAAAATGACATCCGCTCCATAACGGTAACCCGTATGGAAGTTCCCTGCTGCGGCGGAATCCAGTTCGCGGTGGAACGGGCAGTAGAAAACAGCGGGAAGAAGATTCCGTGTAAGGTCTTTACTATCGGAATTGATGGGAATTTGCTTTGAGGATGGGTTAAAAAGATGAGAGATACTTCACGCCTGCCGATCTATAATACCGTGAAGTATCTCTATTTTTTTGCCCCCTGCGATTGTCCGCACTTATAATCCAATGACTAAAAAACCTCCAGATATCAGCAATAAAAAAGACACCCTCACTCGGATGTCTTTTTCCTTAAACCTTTGCATTTAATGCGCCGAACATGATTCGAACACGCGGCCTTCTGGTCCGTAGCCAGACGCTCTATCCAGCTGAGCTATCGGCGCATATTGCTTTCGCAACGGTATTAAGTATATCCGATACCACACATTTTGTCAACCTGTTTTTTCATTTTTTTGCTATTATTTTCACTTATTTTCACTATTTACACTTTTTTGGTTTTCTCTATGCCCACACCTCCAGATTCTCATACTCTCCAATCATAGGCGCCAGCTGGCGGAAACCGATCTTTCCTCCCTCCAAAAGCTTTCCATAAGTCACGCCATCGTCTTTGAACCGGAACAGCTCCAGTGCGTTGATATAAAAACGCACTTCGTTTCCCCTCTTCAGGACCGCTATTTCATATGGCCCTTCCGCCTCGTCTGCGTCCGGAATCGGGTCGCCTCCCTGGGCTGTTAAGTAAAAGCCATGGCTCTTTCTTAAATTGCAGGTATGGAAAGCCCTCTCATCCGGCTCCTTCCTGCGGAAATAGGAGATGTGGAAGGCGTCTATATCACCGTGATGATACTGCACATACTCTCCGGCTCTGGGCATCAGGGAAGGAGAGAATAAGTCATCCCCATCCCGTCCCTTTGCAGCCAGGAATATCATGCACAGACCCGGCTCCTGAATCGGGTAAAACTGCCACCGCACGAATAGATCAGCCGGAAATTCCTCCGGGCACCACAACACATAATTGGCCTTCTGCCCGCTGTCCGCACCCAACTGGTTTTCCATGCGAAGCCTTGCATTCGGGAAAGAAAACACGGCCTTCCCTTCCAGCACGAAATCCCTTATATCCTCCGGCCTTTGCAGCGGGTTTTTATAAATGCACGCAGCATTTTTTAAAGTCTCTGTTCCATAAGCGGATAAATCAATCATTCTAATTCCTCCATAGCCGAAACCGGCTGCTCTACAGTTTTATGCTTTCTCCACCCGGCACTAAAAACAAGTCCCCGTCCACACAGATCCAGACAGACTGTGCGGATGGATTATAGACCAGGTCACCGTCAATCGTAAACTTCAGATTCCCTGCAGCTCGCATATAATCCACAATCTGAATATTGGTAGCGTACCAGGTGTCCTCCCTGCCTCCTGCCATGCGGCAGAACTCCTCCATCAGATCCCAGTTTTGATCTCTGTCAAATTCATAGCTGTGGCCCCAGACAAGCATCAGATAAAGATACTGAGTCTTATTCAGCCGTATAAATGCTTCTCCATCCTCTAAAAGCCCGTGATTGTGATGGCAGGTGGCCTTCCAGGTCAGGAAGTTTTCCGGCATGGCGAACTGATGGGTATCCCCAACCACCCGGCCGTATTCAATCCCAAGCCCCGGCATCAGAGAAAGTATTTCCTTGCTGTAAGATCCATTGGGATAGGACAGTCCCCGCACAGGGTAGCCCGCCGACCGTTCCAGATTCCGTCTGTCCTCCAATACCTGAAGAGCCACCTGCTCCACAGGGCAGCGCTCTATGGTAGGATGAAGCACCGTGTGGCAGGAAATCTCATGCCCCTGATACAGGTCCGCCCACTCACTCTGAGGTACTCGTTCCCCGTCCGTCAGACCGGAATTCAGGTGAAAGGTCCCTTTTATCTTGTATGAATTGAAGAGTTCCACCAGCTTTCGGTCCCAGGTTCTCCCATCATCGTAACTCATCGTCAGAACCTTATGCTTCCCTCCCGGGAAGCAGGTATAGATATTTTTCAGCCTTGTCGTTATCATGAGCCGTCTCCCTCCTGTCACGCCTGCTTTACTGCGTTTTCGTGTACTCTCAGCTTTTTCAGTTCCTCTGCCGCCAGACCGGCAAACCGCCTGGCGCCTTCTGCTGTCAAATGAACCTTATCTTCTCTATAGCAGCCGGCCGCTTCCGTCTCACTTACCCCTTTAAGCCAGTTTCCCGTCACCATTCCGAGGTCGATGTACGGGATATGCTCTCTCTCTGCCAGCTTCCTCATCTCTTCGGCATACCGGGGAAGTGATGCGGCAATCGCTCCTTTCTCCCCTTCTTCATTTTCACTGCATGGATACAGGCAGATGGAGGACAACAGAACAGGCACCGCTTTGCATTTCTTTGCCGCGCAGACATAAGCTTCAAGCACACCGGCAAACTGTTCTGCGGGCACAAAGCGTTCTGCCTTCGAAGCAGCGGCATCATTATGTCCGAACTGGATCAGAAGAGTATCCCCTTCCTTTAAATGTTTTTTTATATCCTCCAGACGCCCTTCCTCCAGAAATGTCTTCGAAGACCGCCCTGCCGCAGCGCAGTTGTCCACGATCAGATGTCTCGTTTCATACTGCATCTCCTGTTCAAACGGACAGTCCTCCCTGTGCCCTGTTTTAACCGCAGTATCCGGATCCAAACAGGAGAGAAGCATCTCCCCCCAGCCGGCCTGCGGCCTGTCGCCGCTGTCGTAGGACTGGGCGGTGGAATCCCCGGCCAGATACAGAACCGGCTTGTGTTTCATATAGGGCAGCACCCGTCCAAACTCCATGTCAGAGCCATAATAGAACGAAGGATATCCCGGCTGGTTATAGCAGTTATTCTGCCATGCCACGCTGCACCGGTACTGGGTATCCTGCATAAGGGTAAACAGCTTGTGGTCTGTCACCTCCGTATTGGTGTAAATGCGGATGGACGAGCTGTCCGCAGTCCGAAGCAAAAGCTCCTCTCTGAAATCTCCAAATATATCAGCTGTCAGGCAGGGATTTCCCTTCGTTCCGTTATTCGTCAGCGTATTCTCCGGAGTCAGCATAACACCGTGGATCAAATCCTGAATCACACCGGTGGGTTTCTGGTTTAAATAATCGCTGCCGTCAGTAATCTGGGTCGTCAGATCCCCTGACCAGCGGATGGACATATTGGTTCCCGGCGTATTGGTGTCCAACAGACGGCCCCTGCAGTCATAGATTCCTGCACCGTTTACCCAGCACTGGTATCCACGCACGCCCGGCACCATGTCGCCAATCATGCACCGCCCCAAATCTTCCTCCGCATACGTCCCAAAGATGGCCTCTCCAGTAGCCGCATCCCGCAGCGCATAGCCATAAGGCACATCCCCGGCTCCCTCAAACACATTAAATATCTCCAGCCCCGGACGGTCCGGATCCATGTCTGCCACATGCATGGCATCGCCGTGTCCCATTTTGGCCAGGACTCCATCCGGCCTGCGGTCATAAGAGCTGTATAAAAGACTTCCGTCATGGTCAATGCAGGCTGCCCCGTAGATAATCTCCATGCAGCCGTCCCCATCCACGTCAGCCGTAGAGATCGAGTGGTTCCCCTGCCCCGCCAGTTTCCCATAGACAGGGTCACTGCCTGCAAGGGCATGGGGAACGTCGTTAAATGGATTTCTCATTGGGACATATCCGCTGTCCACCTTCCATTTTTCCCGGAATTTCCCCTCGAAAAAGTCGTATGCGGCAAGACAGGACCTGGTGTAATAGCCGCGGCATACGATCAAATACGGCCTTATCCCGTCCAAATAGGCTACTCCCGATAAAAAACGGTCCACCCGGTTGCACGGTTCGATGCGGTTCATGGCGTAATCGCCCCATCGAAGGCCGTCGTCCTCTCTGGGGAACGGGAACGGAACCGTCTCCAGCTCCTCCCCGTCTCCGCCAAACATAGTTAAATATTCCGGTCCCTCATAGATAAATCCTTCAAACCGCCGCAGATCATTCCTCAGGCTTCTCTCTGGCGCGTAGACGTCAAGGAAGTAATCCGCCAGCGCCCTGGCCTCCTCCTTCTGTAAAGGATATTCACAGCGCTTTTGAATTCCGAAACACGCTTCCAGCGTATCCGGCCACTGACCATTCACGACCTCAGGCAGTTCTCTCCAGCCCAGAAACAGTTCTGTTAAATGCTCATAGTAACCGTCAGCACTGCATACATAGGAATCCTCATGGCCGTATCCCCGCCTGATATCCTCCTCCGGCATGGTAATATAAAATTCCCGCGCCGGTGTTCCGTCTCTTCCATAGACTGTCATCTTCGTTCCCGGCGCAGTTTTCACGGCCATTTCGCCTCTGCCGTCCCCGTTAAAATCATAGCAGATAAACTGGGTATAATGGGCGCCAGCCCGTATATTCGCCCCCATATCAAGCCGCCACAGAAGTCTTCCGTCCAGTTTGTAACAGTCGATATAGCACCGGCCCGTATAGCCCTTGATGGAAACATCATGAGAATTGGAGGGATCCCATTTGACAAGATACTCATACTCTCCGTCTCCATCCACATCCGAGACTGACATATCATTGGCTGAATACGTATACCTCTCTCCCTGCGGCGTCACGCCGTCCTCCGGCTTCTGAACAGGAATATCCAGGTATTCCCGTTCCCATACGGCGACCGGCTCACAGGCCGCCCCCTCTTCCCCGTCGTGCACAGGCGCAACCGCATAGACATCTCCGCACGTTCCGTGGACATCTGCATAATTCGTACTGTTTGTCACCAGTGAAATGGCCCTGCCGTTCCGGTATATCCGGTAATTCACGCCAGTCATGCCTCCTGCCTCTTCACTGAAGCCGCACACCTCGCTGACAAGCATGCGCCAGCTTAAAAATACGCCCTGATCCGTCTTTACCGCCACCAGTCCGCGCCCCAGACTTTCCGTCTGCTCATTTCTGATATAGTGAACAGGGGTCCTTAACGTGGTATATGGTCCTGCCGTTTTTCCTGCCATTACCGGACGCACCGCCAGATAGTGGGGCACATGGGTAAATTTTTCCAATGTATAAGTGGTGCATTCCGCAGGCACAGTCCCCAGCAGCCGGTACTGCTCCGGTTCAAGTTCCCTGTCGGACCAGTATATTTCATAGTGGTCTGCATCAGGATTTATCTCCCAGGAGATTGTCACCTGGTTATTTGTTATCTTCGTTATCCGTATCATAGAGGCCTCCCGTTCTGTTTTCTGCCTGGTACTGCGTTATGTAATTAACGGTGAATTGAGTGCCTGCTCTCAGGCCTTGCGGAAGCTCCCTTCGGGCATCCCGGCCACCAGTAAATCCGCCTCGTGCAGTGTCTTCGGCAAAGTATCCCGGATAAAATCCAGAGCCATAATCACATTCAAACACCATTGGGCGGCAAAATTAGTCGATATCCAGGGAATCTCCGTCAGATATTCCCTGTTCCCCTCATGCTTTCGCGTAACGCATTCCAGTCCCTGATGATTTCCTTCACAGAGAATTGCATGAAGCAGATGCCCCCAGGTGGTCTCCGCCAGTGCCGTATCCTGAAAATACTCCGCGCCATAAGCCCCCATGGCAGCAGCCATAAACGGAAGAGAGAATTCCCGATCCCCGATAATTCCCCCGGACTCTTCCATCTGCTTCTCCCTGGGCAGATAATAAAACCGTCCATAGTTGGCCATCATCCGTTTCCACTCCTCATCCTCCAGAAGTTCCGCCATCTCCATCCATACCTGCGGCGCTCCCATACAGATCTGAAGATGCGTTCCGCCCGCCGCCCGTTCCCCGATATAACGCAGATGAACGGTTTCCGGATCGAATTCAAAGTCCGGTCCCGATACCAGCTGTAACGGCGCCTTCTTGATATCCTCCATGCCGGTCATGATCTTATCCCGGTATAACGGATCATTTTTGCGTTCCCACTGAGTCAGCCAGTTGGCGCACAGGGACGACCAGTCCGGACCGGTTCTGGCATGGCTCTTACAGACCATATCCGCCTTCTCATAAAAATCTCCCAGCGGATCCCTGTTTAAAAATGTCATTTCATTGTCCTTCAGTTCCTCAAAGATATCCTCCAGCCTGTGATCCCCGGTCATATAATAGTAAAACCGGTGGTGTGCCGCCATGGCAATCCTGGCTTCCTTACAGGGACAGCCCCAATGCCGCACGTTGTGCCGCGACCCTAAGCCCCTGTACTTCCCCATATGGTATACGTCCACCTCCGAGGCGTGTCTTGAAAGCTTTTCCGCCAGTGAAAATACATCCGGCCTTCCGGTCCTCATGAACATAAGCCACAGCCACAGTGTCGGAACCAGCTCCGTATTATCCCAGGCATAGCCGCCCATATCGTAGCGCCACACATGGCGTTCCCGGTCATAGGTGTGCATAAAATCGCCGTAATTAAACAGCCCGTACCAGTTTCTCTGCTCCACCTCTCCTTCATAAAAAGCAGCGGCCCGGTCAAGCTGCTCCTCCAGCCACATTTCCGTCTCACAGCTCTTTTCCGGAAGTGACCAATAGCCAAATGCCCTCATCTCATGGTAAAATCCGGGGTCCCCCACATACTGTGCCGGGTGATCCACCATTTCGGATAAGGCTTCCAGCTTCTCTCCTTCTGGAATCACTGCATCATAAAATGCTATGGAATACTCGCTGGTAGAGGCGATTCCATAAGGCGTCGCACCCTTGTAATCATAGCCCTCATAATAAACCTGATTGTATCCCCGTTCCGCATAATGCCTGAAATCCATAGCCTCGGCCGACGGACTGTACAGCCATACAAATGCCTCCGCCCTTTCCTTTGTCAGTCCTTTAAATGTATATCCGGATGGATACGTCTGCCAGAAATCCCGGATCGAAAAGGCCACCGATTTGTTTCCGCTTCCAAAAGCCGCGGCTCCTTCCGTTCTCATACCATGAAGGCAGTCCAGATAACAGCAGGTCTCCCCTTCCGTCTTCTTTCTGATTCTATAATGCGTCGGGCTGTCCTGGCATACGTCATACGTATCCCAGAAGGGCATATCCTTAAGAACGCTTTCTACAAGCTCCTTCTCATTTCCCCCCAAGACAAGCCTCTTTCCCGCCATCTGATCCCGGTAAATCTGCTCCGGCAGCCGCGGTCTCCAGGTAAGAAGCTCTGCCGCTGTCTCATGGAATACGCCGTAATCCCCCTGCACTTCCACGTGCCGGTTATACATTTCATCCTCCATAGGCACTTCCAGACGGAGCCCAATCCCCTTTAAGAAATCCCGTTCCTCATCGCCGTCGTAGAGAAACGTATGGACAAAATCCACCTTTTCCGATTCCAGGCCGATCATCATCCGGATCACAAACGGCAGTTTTCTCTCCCCATCCTCCGACACATGAGTTCCTTCAAATTTTACGACAGCCCGGACCGGTCCTTCTTCCTCCAGTGTCACCCGTTCAACCAGACCTTCGTATTCCTTTTCCGTCCTGACGGTTCGCCCATGGATATTGGCCGGCTCTTCCAGAATCAGCACCGCTCCCGCGTGCCCGGCCCGGAGTTCTCCATTAACCTCCAGCCTCTCAAACAGCCATTTCCCTTCGTCCGGGATCACCACAGCCACGCTCCCTGCCGTAATAATCCGCTGTCCCTCCAGCCTCTTAACCTCAACTTCCGGCTCTCCTTTTCTCTGACACTCACCGTCAGCAGGTACCACCTCGATCACCTCAGACAGCTTCCCCGCGTCCGCCGTATGCGCGGTCCATTTCACCGACCCATCCGGCCAAAATGCCGTAACCCTGGACTGCATGCGCTGCGCGCTCCCGTCCTCATTTCTCAGAACATACTCTGTATCCGCACTGCACCTTCCCTGATTCCACATGCAGCCCCATGAAGTAAGTCCTGACTTTACTCTGTCCCCCAAATTATGAAGTCTCATCTAATCCACCATCACATCACCGTGTGTCCCGTCACAAATTTAAGAATGCTCAACACTGCCGCCCATTTCCTACTTCGCAGTATCCTGCTGATATAACTGATTTATTTCCTCGATAAGCCTGTCTCCTCCTCTGTTCAACCACTGCGCGGCCGCGGCCTCCAGCCCTTCATCATCGATCTGACCGCAGATATACTGGGTTCTCGCATCATCGATAATCTGCTCGATATCCGTCCCGACCTCTGCGTTCACCGTAGAATTGGCCAGGTAGCCCAGCGCCGGATTAAAGACCGCTACCTTTTCATTTCTCTCATAAGCCGCATCCTGCGCTTTGGTCGGTTCATCCTTCTTCAGTGCAGGAGAAACCGATGCCAGGTGAGGAATGTAGCTGATGCACTGGTTTAATCCCACCTGAGGAGTCTGAGATACCTCCAGTTTGTTCTTTAACACGACCTCTCCGTTCTCATCCAGATCATAAGTAATGCCTTCCAGACCGTAATCCGCCATTACCAACATCTCATCATCACACATTTTGTCTAAGAAATGCAGACAATTCTTCACATCCTCCTCCGTCTTTGCCCCGGCCTTCGTGATCACGTAATATCCGTTCATTCCGCTGGTTGCCAGAGTGACATTATTGACCGGACCAACCAGATTCATGGATGCCGTCCTGGAATCGTCAACAACAGACTTCACATCGTTCTGGATATAATAGTTCCAGACTCTCTTGGCGCCGTCCATAACGTCGATAAATGCGCCGGCCTCGCCCTTCTTGCAGGCATCTCCAAATGTACCGGAATCCACGGTAGCCCAGTCCTTACGGATCAGCCCGTCCTCATAGATCTTCCTCATCCATTTCAATGCTTCCTGATACTCTGCCGTCTGATGAACCGGAACCAGCTTTCCATCCGCTTCCACCCACTCGTTTCCCACACCGAACCATGTCTGCATAATATCCAGCGGACCTACATACTTGGTCATCTCCAGACCGTAGGTATCGTCCTTACCGTTACCGTCCGGATCATCGTATGTAAACTTATAAAGCATGTTATAGACGTCTTCCACACTCTTCGGGGCCTCCGTGATTCCCACAGCCTCCGCCCAGTCGGTCCGGTAGGAGAAACCGTAGCGGCCGATAGGACGCGCACGATACACACCGATGACCTTTCCATCCACGGTCAGGCTCTTTAAGATATTCTCATTGGCCTGGGATAAGTTGGGATAGCTTTCTGAATCCTTTAAGAACTCTCTCAAATCCCAGAATGCGCCTTTCTTTGCCGCATCCACGATGTTGGCCGTCAGCTCGCCGCTTCCGGTTAAGATCATAGGCATGTTATCCTTATCCATGAGCACCAGTCCCAGCTTCTCCTTATACGTATCATTGGCCTCCCATTTCCATTCCACATGAGTGTTGGTGTAGTCCTCATACTTAGCGATAACCTCGTCGGAATGGTCATTCTTTAACTCTGTACCCTGAAACTGAGTCACCATAAAGGAGATCACAGCTTTGCCGTCTGCGGCCGCTTCCGGTTCACCGCCTCCATTCTGGCTGTTTGCTTTGTCTGCGCATGCGGCCATAGATAATACCATACTTCCAGCCAGTGTAATGGCTGCTGCTTTTTTCAAAATATTTTTTTTCATAACGATATTTTTCCTTTCTATACGTTTCTGTTTGCTAGCCTTTTACGGACCCGACCATAACGCCCTGTGTGAAATATTTCTGCACAAAGGGATAAATCAGCAGGATCGGAACCGTTGCAACCACTGTGGTCGCCATCTTAACCGCTTTCTGCGGCGGAATTCCCATGGCTCCCCAGTCAAATCCGCTGTCATTGGCTACCGCGGATGTCAAGAATATAATTCTTCTCAGTACGATCTGGATCACCTCTTTATTGCTGTCCGAAATATACATCATAGCATTGAAATAAGAATTCCAGTGGGTAACCGCATAAAACAGGGTTACGCTTGCCAGTACCGGTTTGGACAGCGGAAGGATGATCCTGCAGAAGATCTGCAGATCATTGCAGCCATCCATTCTGGCCGCCTCCTCCAGCTCTGTGGGAAGTCCCTGAAAATAGTTCTTGATAATAATCATGTTAAATGGATTTACCGCTCCAGGCAGCCATAAGGCCCAGAAGGAATCCTTTAAATGCAGTACGTTGGCAACCACCAGATAGGCAGGAACCATACCACCGGAAAACAGCATGGTCACAATCACCATATTGGTAAAGAATTTTCTCCCCTTAAAATATGGCCTGGATAAGGGATACGCCAGCGTACTGGAGAACACCATATTAATCAGGACACCTACAACTGTCACAAAGATAGAATTCTTCAATCCCTTAATTGCATCTCCTGTTTTAAAGATATACTGGTATGCATTCATGGAAATCGTACGTGGAAACAGGAAAAACGCCCGCTCTGTCAATTCCCGTTCCGTGGCAAAGGACCCCGCCACAATATATACAAATGGAAGCAGTGTTATTAACGCAAAGGCTCCGACGAATATATAGATTACGATCTGAACCAACTGGTCTCCCGGACTGCGCTTTATCTTGATTGCTTTTGTCTTAGCCATGTCTTAAGTCCTCCTCATTTCCCGATTTAATAGAAGCCGGATTCGCCGACCGCCTTTGCCAGCCGGTTCGCTCCCAGTACCATAATCATACTGACTACGGACTTGAACATGCCTGCTGCGGTAGCCAGGGAATAGTTGCCGTTTACAACACCCTTCGTGTAAATATAGGTATCAAACACATCGGATACGGTACGGTTCATGGAATTCTGCATCAGGAAAATCTGCTCATAGCCCGTATTCAGGATCGAACCCACCTTTAAGATTAACATAATTACAATGGTTGATTTGATGGCAGGAAGCGTGATATGCCACATCTTCTGCCACCGGTTTGCCCCATCCACCTCTGCCGCTTCATATAACTGCACATCCACACCGGAAAGGGCTGCCAGGAAGATAATTGTTCCGTACCCGGTCTCCTTCCACATGTTCTGTCCCACGATCATCGGTACAAACAGCCTGGGATTGGACATGACATCCGGCGCGTTATTTCTTCCGAAAATCTCCACCAGCCAGTGATACACCAGACCGTCTGTCGTGCTGAAGAGCTGGGCAGTCAGGGCCGCTACGATAACCATGGATATAAAGTGGGGAATGTAAACCATGGTCTGAGTCACTCTCTTAAACGCCGCATTTTTGATTTCATTCAGCAGTAAGGCCAGAATAATCGGAGCCGGGAAATAAAAGATCAGGCTGGTAATGGATATTGACAGGGTATTCTTTAATAGCTGTAAGAAATCCGGCCCGGTAAAAAACTTTTTAAATACGCTGAGTCCCACAAATGGACTTTGAAGAAATGCTCCTATCATGGAGTCTCCATTGTATGGGCTGAACTCCTGAAATGCCATCACTAATCCGCCCATGGGCAGATAGTTAAAGATCAGCATGTACAGTACGCCGGGAATTAACATAAGGTACAGCCATTTATGGGAAACCAGCGCGTGTTTGATGGTATCCGATTTGGGCCTCTGCTTTTGGTCTGCTGCCTTTTGACTCATATGTTCCTCCTATTATTTTATTTTTACGAAAGAGCTCTTTTCGTTATACAGGAAGCGTAATCTTACCCGCTCCTTTTGTGAGCTCATGGTAACACTCCTTGGAAACGTTTGTAAATAATCATTATCTGCCTGTTTTTTCACATAAAAAAAGCCCCTTATATCCCGCATATTCACGGTGTTTGTAAGGGGCTTCCTTTTTAACAGTTATCATGATATTCTCGCTGTTATCATCTTTTATTTTTAAGTTATCATCCTTCTTTATGCTTCTTTCGGAATGCAGAAGGGGTAGTTTCTTCATGGTTTTTGAAAAAGCGGATAAAGTTCTGTACATTATTATACTGAAGCTTCTCCGATATCTCCGCCACGGACAGATCGCTGGTCAGCAGCATATATTTTGCCACCTTCAGCTTCTCCTCACTGACCATGTCGGTAAAGGTGACTCCTCTTTCTTTTTTCAATACCTTAGATACGTAATTGGGCTGGTAGTTCAATGCGTCCGCACATTCGTTCAGCGTAATATTTCCCCTGGATTCTTTAATCATTGCCGTTACCTGCTTCACGATATCCGATGCCCCGGACTGGCGGAATGCAGTCAGAGAATGGGTAATCGGCCGAATGATCTCATCCATGACAAACTGAATCAGCTGTTTTTTATCGTATATCTGCGCCGCCTTGATCAGTATATTATACTGCTCGCTGTCAAACACGTCGTTGATCGGCAGTGAGGCTTTTGTCAAAACATCGACAATGGCAGTCAAAAGTCTGGTCACATAGAAGTTTCTCTCGATCCCCGACGCGCCCTTCATCTCCAGGCGGCCTAGAATCAGCTCCAGAAGGCGCCTGGCTTCCTCCTCCTTGCAGCTGTCCACGGCATTGATCAGTTCATTCTCCATAATCAGGTCATAGACGTTGTTCACCGGAGCCATCAGGGAATAATCATCATAAAGCACAAGAGACGAAATCCCCTCCTCCCGATTGTGGTTCTGGCTGTGCAGTGCCTCAGAGCTCTCCTCATAAGCCTTTCGGGTATGGGTTAAATCATGGAAGGGCCGGCTGATGCCGAATGCAATATGGCAGCCGTACATCTCCTCTGCGTGATCCTTGATCCGCTTATAGACCAGGGCCGTCTTGTCATCCAGGGCAATGTCGTCGTTTTCTCCGATCATGAAAATGATACAGTGTTCATAGATGATGGGTACGATGTAAAAGGATTCCCGGACCGCCTCCGGAAGCCCGGACAGAAGCTCCCGGTTCTGCCTCTCCCGCTCCTGCAGCGTAATCTCGCCCTCATCCGCCTTCGGCTTTCGGGAGATGCCGATCATCCGGTAAGATTGCCAGGACTCCATCTGATACTTCTTCTTTGTCTCTGCGATACGCTCCGGGCTCAGTCCGCCCTTCACCAGATTTGCTACAAATAATTCCTTAATCTGTACGTTCTGATCATCTACAAACTTCTGAAGCAGCAGAATCGGCTGGGAGAATCTCACCGCCGCTGCCTTTAACACGGCAAGGATCACGCCGAACAGCAGCATGACGCCAAGAGCCGCGAACACAAATACAATCCCGCCCCATTTCATTTTCGCCATATCGTAACCGGTAATATAAGTAAGCCCATGGATTCCCGCTTCTTTCACGGCCACCCGGTAGCGCCTTCCCTCCGGTGAACGGTAAATCTGCTGGTCAGACTGTCCCTCTGTGCCGCTTCTGCGTAAATAGCTCTCTGTAAAATCAGGATTCGTCTCCATCAGCATGGAACCATTGCTTAACACAGCCACGTCGTAACCCATTTTTTTATAAGACTGGGAAATGTTAAGAAGCGCATTCGTGTTGACCTGCACAGTCAGCAGATAGATCAGGTTGCCGCTGCTGTCCTGCTGCTTGATGACCAGAATCTCCCCCGACGTATCCACCATTCGGGATTCCTTCACGGTTTTATCATAAGGAGCCGGCACCCCCGTCCGGTTTAACCAGTACACCGACAGCGGAACCTTCTTCTGTTCCTCCAGAAACTGATCTGTCTCTTCGTAATTTTTCAGATAATCATAGGGATACATCCCGTAATTATTTAAAATCCAGCCTTCCCTCACATTAATGAAATTATAAAGGCTGATGTATTTCGTCATAAAGTAATTGCCCTTCAGCAGGTTCTGGGCCTGACGCACCTCGGTATAATTGCTGTAGGGAACCTTTTGCTGTTCGAGCATCCACTTAAACGTCGTATTGCTGGTACTGTCCAGATAGTATTCCCTTATGGACGAAAACAGGTTGTCGTATTCAATGGATACGCTCTCACCGTAAGACTCCAACGCCTGCCGGTTCCGCTTCGTCTCCCCCTGCACATAGATCTGGTAAGAAAGAACACCCATGATAATAAGAGGCACCATCACGAGCAAAAGGAACTGAAGAAACAGACGGTCCTCATACTTCCCGTTTTTTAAATCCAGTGGTCTCCGATTAATTTTCACGTTCTCTATCCTGCCCCTTCTGTTCGCTTCCAGTAAATAATCCCCTCCCGCTCGCATCTCTCCACAAGCCCTTCCCCATACATAAATTCCAGGCAGGAAAATGTCTTCGCCCAGATCTGGGTACAGGAGACGAAATGGCGGTAATCGGGCGGCCCCTGGCTTCTTCCGTAGGCCCGGACGCCCACATCCCGGGTGGTCATCAGCCCTCCGTCCTCTTCCAGTATCCCTTTCATGATTTCACATTTATCCAGATAGCCGAGAATAATCCGGTTAGCCTCCTTTTCCACATCCTCTATAGGCCCGTAATGGCACGGCAGAATCCTGCAGTCCGCGTACCGGTGCTTCATATCACCGAGGGACTCCATATAGCATTTTAAAAGCCCCAGATCCTTCTGCTGGCTGCCCACGATCGGCACGATGGTCGTCATGATCTGATCCCCGCAAAACAGGAATCCGTGTCTCTTCTCATGGAGACCGCACTGCCCAAACGTATGGCCCTTTAAAGAAACGACATCGAACTGATACTCCCCATATTCCAGTGTCTGGCCGGGATGAACCGGGATAAAGGGGAAGTCCTGGGCCTTTCCCCGCTCCGCGTAAGCGCGCCCGGTGTATTCCATAATAGCCTGATAGACGTCCGGAGTATCCTTCTTCGTCACGCCCACGATCCGCAGATTCTGTATACGCGACTCCTCATCCGCCAGGTAACAGTGAAGCAGATCCGCCCGCTTCCTGGTCTCCTCCGGATTCATGTACACGCTTGCCCCCAGCTCCTGCAAAGCCGGCACAAGCCCCGTATGGTCCGGATGGTCGTGGGTAATAAACACGTCCAGGTCCTTCTAGG